>VGVU01000127.1 GCA_016873905.1 Betaproteobacteria bacterium
CAACGACGACAGGCCGCCACAAGATCCCTACGGATCAACTCCCCTTGCAGGCCCCGCAAAAACGCTCCGCCAACCAGGCCTGAAACTCGCTGGAGATCTCGGGGTGTTTGAGCGCGAAATCCACCTGCGCCTGCATATAACCCAGCTTTGAGCCGCAATCGAAACGCTGCCCGGCAAAGGCGTAGGCCAGCACCTGCTGTTCCTGCAACAAGGCCGCAATACCGTCGGTCAGTTGCAGCTCACCGCCGGAACCCCGCTCGATATGTTTTAGATGGTGAAAAATGCGCGGGGTGAGGATGTAGCGCCCGACAACCGCAAGATTGGACGGCGCCTCCGCCGGCTTGGGCTTTTCGACGATACGGTTGACGCGCGAAACCCGCTCGGTCATTACATCGGTTGACACGATGCCATAGGAGCCCGTGTCCTCCGGCGGTACGGTCTCAACGCCCACCAGCGAAGACTGGTAGTAATCAAATTGCTCGCACATCTGCTTGATTGCGCCCGGCTGGGCATCAATCAGATCATCGGCCAGGATCACGGCAAAAGGCTCGTCGCCCACCGCCGGCTGCGCGCACAGCACCGCATGGCCCAATCCGAGGGCCTCGGCCTGGCGGATAAAGATGCAGTTTATTTCGGGTGGCAACAGGCCACGCAAGGCCTCCAGGGCCTTCAGCTTGCCGCGCTGTTCCAGCTCCACTTCGAGTTCATACGCCTTGTCGAAGTGATCGGCGATGGCCCGCTTGGTACGACCAATAATGAAGATCAAGTCGGTGATCCCCGCCTCCATCGCCTCTTCTGCGGCATATTGGATCAGCGGCTTGTCGACGATGGGCAGCATCTCCTTGGGATTGGCCTTGGTGGCCGGCAGAAAACGCGTCCCCATCCCAGCGGCCGGAAAGACGGCTTTTCTGACTTTTTTCATGTGTTCTCCTCCAACATTTTTTTCAGTTCAGTCTCATCCAGAATCACTCGACCCAGTTCGTGTGCCTTAGCCAGCTTGCTACCCGCATCAGAACCGGCCACCACAAAATCGGTCTTCTTTGACACGCTGCCCGCCACTTTACCACCGGCTGCTTCAATAAGCGCCTTTGCTTCTTCACGGCTGAGGCTGGGCAAGGTCCCGGTCAGAACAAAAGTCTTTCCGACCCAGCGCCCCACGCTCTGAGCCTGTGGCGCCCCATCGGTCCATACCCCGCGCAAGGCCTCGATGACCGCACGATTATGCGGTTCAGCGATAAAGGCCACAATGGCTGCCGCCACCACCGGTCCGACATCGGGAACGGCGGAGATCTGCTCAACCGAGGCATTCAGAAGCGTGTCCAAGGCCCCGAAATGACGGGCCAAGGCCTTGGCCGTTTCCTCGCCCACATGCCGGATGCCCAAGGCAAAGAGGAAACGCGATAACGGACGCCCCCGACTGGCCGCAATCGCCGCCATCAGGTTCTCGGCCGACTTCTCACCCATGCGCTCCAGATTGGCAAGGGTGGCGACATCAAGCCGGTAGAGGTCGGCCGGCGTCTTGATCTGCCCTCCCTCGACCAGTTGGTCAATCAGCTTATCGCCCAGACCCTCAATATCCATCGCCCGGCGCTGGGCAAAATGGCGAATGGCCTGCTTGCGTTGGGCGGGGCACGCCAGACCATTGCTGCAGCGGGCGGCGGCCTCGCCCTCGATACGCAGCACAGGCGCGGTACACACCGGACATACGGTGGGCATGACGAAGGCGGAAGACATCGGCTCAAGCAGGTTGCGCATGGGCCGCCGCTCCAGAACCACACCCGCCACCTCCGGGATGACATCCCCGGCGCGGCGCACAATCACGGTATCGCCCACCCGGACATCCTTCTTCGCCACCTCATCCGCGTTGTGCAGCGTGGCATTGGTCACCGTCACCCCACCGACAAAAACGGGCTTGAGCCGCGCCACCGGGGTCAGGACACCTGTGCGGCCCACCTGGATATCAATGCCCTCCACAATCGTCATTTCTTCCTGCGCCGGGTACTTATGGGCAAGCGCAAAACGCGGGGCCCGGGCCACAAAACCGATGACCGTCTGCGCCGCGATGGCATTGACCTTGTAGACCGCGCCATCAATGTCATAGGGCATGGCGGCCCGTTGTGCACCCAGCCACGCAAAGTAGTCCAGCAAGCCGCCTACCCCCCGCACCACCTGGCGCTCGGCGGCTGTGGGAAGCCCCAGGCTCGCCAGCCACGCCATCTGCCCGGCATGGGTCTCCGGCAATGTCGCTCCATCGACGCTGCCGACGCCATACGCAAAAAAGGACAGACGCCGTGCGGCCGTAATGCGTGAATCCAGTTGGCGCAGGCTACCGGCAGCCGCATTACGCGGATTGACGAAGGTCTTTTCGCCTCGGGACAGCGCCTCCTGATTGATGCGCTCAAAGTCGTGCCGCATCATGAGCACCTCACCGCGGACCTCCAGTTCCGCCGGAGGGTTCTCCAGAGACAGGCGCAGCGGGATAGCCCGGATCGTGCGCAGATTCTCGGTCACATCCTCGCCCGTCTCGCCATCGCCGCGCGTCGCCCCCTGCACCAGCAGACCCTGGCGATACAGAATCGACACGGCCAGACCATCGAACTTGGGTTCGCAGGCGTACTCGATCTCTGTCCCCGCCCAGCCGCTACCAGCCAGAAGCTCGCTCACGCGGCGATCAAAGGCATGCACCTCGGCATCACTGAAGGCATTGGCCAGAGACAGCATGGGGAGACGATGGGTGACGCCAGAGAAACCGCGTGCGACCTTGCCACCCACCCTCTGCGTCGGTGAGTCCAGGGTGATCAGTTCGGGGTGCTCTGCCTCCAATGCCTGCAACTCGCGGAACAGGCGGTCGTACTCGGCATCCGACAAGGTCGGCGCATCGAGAACATAGTACTGCGTGTTGGCGGTCTCAATCTGCGCACGCAGGGCCCGAATCCGGTCTGCGTTATTGATCTGCGCCAGAGGCATCCTGATGCCCTCAAGCAAACAGACGCAGTGCCTGCTCCCCACCCGGCGCAATACCGCGGTCATTCAAACGCCGGCAGGCCTCGCTGAGGGCCGCGCGATCGTGTTGCAGACGCATGGCGCTGATCGGTCGTCCCTGACTATCAACCACGCGTGCGGACAACTTGTCGGCCAAGAAATCCCCCAATCCAACCATACGATCGAAGGCCTCCAGGCCATCCTTGCAGCGCGGGACCTCCAACATCAGGGTCACGCCATGGGTGCGCAGGCCCTGACCGTTGGCCGGGAATGGCGCATGCTCCATATTCACCAGGGTAAACAGCGTTTCACCCGTCTCGCCCTTCATGACAAAGCCACCCGAAGGCTGATACTGCATGCCCCGCTCGGTCACCAGGCGCGCCAAGGCCTCGCCACTGAAGGGGAAGCCATCCGGGACCACGACGCTGAAGTCAATCATCTGATCAACCTCCATGCAGAAGCGATCCAGATCAATCGCCTGCCGGGCCGCCAGCACGACATCAATGCAGTCAACCGTGCCCCCGTGGGCCGTGGCGTAGCGATCCGCCAAGGC
>VGVU01000128.1 GCA_016873905.1 Betaproteobacteria bacterium
TTCAATCTTTCAAATTTCCCCAGCGCGGAATCATAGTCTGTGCCACCCCCAACTGGTCAAGAATGCGGGCGACAATAAAATCTATGAGGTCTTCGACCCGTTCCGGACGCGCATAAAAACCCGGATTGGCCGGCAGAATCACCGCACCGGCCTCGGCAAGTTGCACCATGTTGCGCAGATGAATGAGCGAAAACGGCGTCTCGCGCGGCACCAGGATCAGCGGCCGTCGCTCTTTGAGCGTCACATCGGCGGCGCGTTCGATCAGGTTATCCGACAGGCCGTGCGCCACGGCCGCCAGCGTTCCCATGCTGCACGGGCAGATCACCATGGCATCCGCGACACCGCTGCCTGAGGCCAGGGGCGAAAACCATTCCTTTTCTCCGTAGGTCGAGAGACGGCCCCCGGGGTAGCGCGCCGTCAGCTCGGCGGTGAGTGTCGCCGTAGCAGCGGGCAACCCCCAGTCCAGCTCCTGTTTCAGCACAATGCGTGCGGCCTGCGACAGCATCAGGCTGACGCGACACTCCGCCGCGAGCAGACATTCCAGCAGGCGCAGACCATAGGCCGCACCAGAGGCACCGGTCAGCGCAAGAGCAACATGTTTCATACGAGAGGCTTCGGGTTTATCAGGAATGCAACAATCAGGCCATTCGCCAATCCCGTCAACCAGGCCGCGCCCAGAAAGATGGGCAGGAGACCCATCAGGCTGACCTGTGGCATCAGCCACACATTGGCCACGCCCAACTGCGCCGCAATATGGGCAAAACCCGCCAGTAGCGACAGACTCACGGGACCAAACCAGCGCCGCGGCAAATGGATCGCCAGGGCGAGGATCAGCAGACTGGCCAACCCTCCCGAGAGGCTGAGGATAAAGGTGGGCGTCAGAAAGGTGCCCAGTGCCAGCGCGCCGGCCACAATGCGCAGCAGCGTCACCCAGACGGCAGCACGCCAACCCCAGCGCCACAACACGATCAGGGTCACGATATTGGCCAGACCCGGTTTGACGCCAGGCAGCGGCAAGGGGACAACGGTCTCAATCAGGGTCAACCCCACCGCCACCGCCGCCAGCGCAGCAATATGGCGGTCGGCCTCGCTGGGAATGAGTTCAATAACCGAGGCTGTCATAGCCCAACTGTCCCCATTCCACGCTCACCCGATTCGGCAAACAAACCGCCGCCTCGCCGGCCCGCAGCCAGCCCTGACGGACACAGATCTGACGCGGCGAGGGATCCGCCGCCACGCGCACGCGCCCGGCACGAAACTCGACCACCGTCACGCCCAGCGGACCCGGCACCCGGATGGTCTGGTTGAGGCGCACATCACCCTCCATGAAGACCTGACCCGCCTGCCGGATCACCACGCGCCCGGTCAGTACCGGTGCCTGTGTCGCCAAAATCACGATTGCCGCAAGGCCCAGCAGGGCCACCGCCCAATCCCCGGCGCGCAGACCCGTCAGAAGTCGCCAGCTCACACCGGCAGATTCCGATGGCGCAACAACACTTGATACTGGCGACCAAAATGGGCCGCCAGCGTCTCAGCAAACCAGACTGAACGGTGTTGCCCCCCCGTGCAACCCAGTGCCACGGTCAGGTAAGCACGATTGTCCGCCACATAGACGGGCACCCAGCGCTCCAGAAAGCCGCGGATGTCGGCCCACATGGCGCCCACCTGGGCATCGGCGGCCAGATAGTCGGCCACTGGGGCATCGCGTCCGGTCAAAGGGCGCAATTCGCTGTGGTAGTGGGGATTGGTCAGGCAGCGAACATCGTAAACAAGATCGGCATCCAGCGGCAGGCCATGCTTGAAACCGAAGGATTCGAAGACCAGGGTAAAGACGCCCCCGCCAATAGCCAGGAAGCCCTTGAGCCAGGCACGCAGGGCATTGGCCGTCACGCCGCTGGTGTCAATGCGATGTCCCAAGGCCGCCAGATCGGCCAACAAGGCCCGTTCGTCCGTGATGCACTGATTGAGGGCACGGTCGCCCACACTGAGCGGATGACGGCGACGCGTTTCGGAAAAACGCCGCAGCAGACAGTCATCGCTCGCCTCAAGGAATAAGACCTGGAGCGCGTGTTGAGCGCTCAGGGCGCGAATCGCCGCCACGGCCTCGACCAGGTTTTGCTGATCGCGGGCATCAATGCCTACCGCTATCTGGCTGTAGCCCGTACGGCTCAGAACCTCGACGGTGGTCGGTAACAACGGTGCCGGCAGGTTGTCGACACAATAAAAGCCCTCGTCCTCAAGCAGGTTAAGGGCCACGCTCTTGCCCGCACCCGACAACCCTGTGAGGACGATGATGCGCATCAACCGTCCCCAAACGCGATCTGCTCGCGCTGGCGCTGGGCAAAATCCTCGCCGCTGTTGTAGCCTCGCTGTTGCAGGATGTGGTTGCGCACGGCCACCTCAACCAGCACCGCCAGGTTGCGCCCTACCGCGACCGGCAGGCGCACCTTGGGCACGGTGACCTCCAGAATGCGGCACAACTCGGCCTGCATATCAAAGCGGTTCGACGCATCCCACGAGTCCGCCGAGGTGAGTTGCACGATCAATCGGAGCTGGACACGGTGCTTGACGGCGGCCTCTCCAAACAACAACCGGATATTGAGCAGACCCAAGCCGCGCACTTCCATGAAGTCGCGCAACAACTCGGGGCTGCACCCTTCCAGGTTCTCGGGCGACAAGGCGTGAAACTCCACGGCATCATCAGCCACCAGACGGTGACCGCGCGACACCAGTTCCAGTGCCAGCTCGCTCTTGCCGATGGCCGGATCGCCCGTGATCAGAACCCCCATGCCGGCGACCTCCATGAAGACACCGTGCAACACGACATAGGGGGCCAGCAACTGACTCAGCTGATGATTGAGGCCACGCAACAAGGCCGTGGTCGAAACAGCGGACGAAATAAGGGGGGTGGCGTGACGCTCGGCATACTCCAGAAACAAGTCTGGCACGCTCACGCCATTGGCAATAAAGATGGCCGCACTATCAAACGAAAAGAGCGCCGCAATGGCGCGTTGCCGTGCATCGGGCTCGAGCGATGCCAGAAGGTTGATTTCCGTCAGGCCCAAGACCTGCAATCGACCCGGCTCGAGCATATCAGTATGCCCCACCAGCGCCAGCGTGGGACGATACACCGTATCTGGCAAGACCTCGCGGTCGGCGCTCTGAGCCCCGGCCAGCCAGGCCAGTTGCAGCTTCGTCTCAACCAGCCGAAACAGATCGGCAACGGTTCTCCGTGGCTTGATGGGGGTGACTAGGGCGTCCACTCGCAGATCAGCTTGTGTAAGGCCTCGGCATCCGGTGCCGCGCGCAGCTGCTCGCGTACCGCCTTGCCGCTCAACATCTGCGCCAATTCTGCCAGGATCTGCAAATGCTGGTCCGTGGCCGTCGCCGGCGCAAGCAACACAAAAACGAGATCCACCGGCATCCCGTCGGGCGCATCGTAATCCAAGGGTGTGGCCAGGCGGAAAAAGGCGCAGACCGCCTCCTTAAGCCCCTTGATGCGACCATGGGGAATGGCAA
>VGVU01000129.1 GCA_016873905.1 Betaproteobacteria bacterium
AGGAAAAGATCGCCGCTCATGAGGCCCGCGCCGAGATGCAGACCTGCCGCCTCGATCTGATGAACGATCCGCTGCCAGCGCAGCGTTTTGACCTGATCTACACCTCGATGACCCTGCATCATGTGCCGGATACGGCGCGTATCCTGGCGCTGTTCCATGATTTGCTTAAACCGGGCGGCTACTTGTGCATCGCCGATCTGGATCTGGAAGATGGGTCGTTTCACGGTCTTGAATACGATGTCCATCCTGGTTTCGACCGTACCGCCTTGGCCGGGTTGGCGCAGGCGGCGGGCCTGGCGGCGGCGCGTTTTCGCACCGTGTTCGAAATCGTCAAAGAGCGGGCCTCGGGACAGCGCGCCTACCCGGTGTTTTTGTTGACCACCCAAAAACCCGCATAGGCCCCCATAAGCACCCACAAAATCTCATCGGCTCTCAAGCCTCAGCGCCCGCCGGTTGCGCGCGCGATCGGCAGGCCCCGACGAGGGCGGCGTTCCCCCGAGGCGGCGTTCCCCCGCTTAGCTTGACTTGATCAGGGTGCCGACGCCCTCGTCGGTGAGGATCTCGAGCAGGAGGGCGTGTTCGACGCGACCGTCGATGATGTGAACCGATTTCACGCCGTTTCGGGCAGCGTCGAGCGCGGAGCCGATCTTGGGCAGCATGCCGCCCGACAGGGTGCCGTCGGCCACCAAGGCGTCAATGGATTCTGGGGTCAGCCCGGTCAGAAGGTTGCCGTTCTTGTCCAGGACACCCGGGGTGTTGGTGAGCAGGACAAGTTTGTCGGCCCGGAGCACTTCGGCGAGTTTTCCGGCCACGACATCGGCGTTGATGTTGTAGGTCTCGCCCGCCGCACCCACGCCGATCGGCGCGATGACCGGAATGAAATCGCCGCTGTCGAGGAAGGCGATCAGGCCTGGGTCGATCTCGGTGACCTCACCCACCTGGCCGATGTCGATCAGATCACCGGGCCGGTCCTTCGATTCCACCATCAACTTGCGGGCATGAATGAAGTTACCGTCCTTGCCGGTGAGTCCTACGGCCTTGCCGCCGGCCTGGTTGATGAGATGGACGATTTCCTTGTTGACCTGACCGCCCAACACCATTTCGACCACTTCCATGGTCTCGGCGTCGGTGACCCGCATGCCCTGGATGAATTCGCCTTTCTTGCCGATGCGCTTGAGCAGTTCTTCGATCTGCGGGCCGCCGCCGTGGACCACGACCGGGTTGAGGCCGACGAGTTTGAGGAGCACGACATCGCGGGCAAAGGCGGCCTTCAAGACCGGGTCAGTCATGGCGTTGCCGCCGTACTTGATCACCACGGCCTTGTCCCAGAAGCGCTGGATGTAGGGCAAGGCCTCGGCAAGGATCTGGGCTTTGAGCTGGGAAGAAACGCTGGGCAGGGACATGGCTATGGGGGTGGGCGTCAGGATGGGGTGATTGTAGCTCCCCGCCACGGTCTCGTCAGGCGCTTATATTTTTGGAGGCGCCTCAAGTCCTTCTCTTGTCATCCCAAGGTCATCAAGGCGGCATATGATTAAGCCTATTTCTGCGTGGAACGGGGTATGGGCGCGACGGTATTGATTGTTGAAGATGAGCCGGGCATCCAGGAGGTGCTACGCTTTAATCTGCATCAGAATGGCTACGACACCTGGGTTGCCAGCGACGCGGAGCAGGCGTGGGCACTGTTGCGCGAGGGGATGCCGGACGCACTGCTGGTTGACTGGATGCTGCCCGGGATGAACGGCATTGAGCTGACGCGCAAGGTGCGCGCTGACCGCCGCCTGAAGGATCTGCCCATCATTATGCTGACGGCCCGGATCGAGGAGCGCGACAAGATTCTGGGCCTTGATTCGGGGGCCGATGATTATCTCTCCAAGCCGTTTTCGCCGCGCGAGCTGCTGGCCCGGCTCAGGGCCGTGTTGCGGCGGCGTGTCCCGCAGGGGACGGAGGCCCCGGTGGAGATTGGGTTGTTGCGTCTGGATCCGGTTGGACATCGGGTGACGGGGGGCGAACAGTTGATTGAGCTTGGACCGACCGAATTCCGCCTGCTGCATTTCTTCATGACCCATGCCGAACGGGTTTATTCGCGCGCCCAGTTGCTGGACCATGTCTGGGGTGACCATGTCTTTGTTGAAGAGCGGACCGTCGATGTGCATATCCGGCGTTTGCGTAGCGCGCTCGCGCCGTATGGTCATGATGGTTTGATCCAGACCGTGCGCGGCGCCGGTTACCGTTTGTCGGTGCAGTAGTGGGTTCAACGGCGGGGCCAAACCACAGAGGCGCGAATCTTTTCATCCCGAGGTTTGCCACGGGTGATGGTCGGGAACGCGTCGGAGTAGAATCGCGCTGACCTTTCCGCTGTTAACCTGTCCTTTAACGCCCTTTGCCCCCTTTGCGCCCTTTTGTAACCCCTTTCTCATGATCGAATACTGGTGGCGATCTCTGACCATGCTGGGGGCCTTGGCCTTTCTTGCCAGCATTGTGGCCTCGCTCGCCGGTACGCAGGCGGGGTGGGTGTTATTTTGCCTGGGTCTGCTGGCCATCATCATTTTTCATCAGCGCCAGTTGCATCGCCTGCTGGCCTGGCTGGGCGAGCAAAAGAGCGATGTGCCGCACGCGCAACGCGCGCTCCTGCCGACGACCAACGGCCACTGGGGCGATGTCTTTTATCTGGTTCAGCGCGACTACAAGAAGAACAAGACGCTGAGTCTGCACGCCGTCGAGGAGCGGCAGGAGATGTTTCAGGTGGCCGGGGCCCTGCCCGAGGGGGTGGTGATCCTCGATCCGGATCGCCGCATCGTCTGGCTCAACCCGTCGGCCGAACGCCATTTTGGCCTTTCGGCCGAGCGTGATCGTGGCCAGTATTTCAACTACTTGCTGCGCGAGAAACGGCTTCTGGAATGGCTGGCGCGGGGCGATGCGCAGGAAACCCTGTCCATGGCCTCGCCCGTTGCGCCTGAGCGAACGCTGTCCCTGCAACTGGCGGCCTTGCCGAACGGTCGACGCATGCTGCTTTCGCACGACATCAGCGAGCTGATTCGTGTGGACGAGATGCGGCGCGACTTTATCGCCAATGTCTCGCACGAGTTGCGTACGCCGATTACGGTCATTGTTGGCTTTCTGGAGACTTTTGCCGACATGGAATCCCCTGATCCGCGCCAGTTCAAGACGCAGATTGGTTTGATGCAGGAACAGTCAGACCGCATTCGCGAGCTGATTGATGATCTTCTGATCCTTGCTCGCCTGGAGGCGGATCCGGATCTGAGCGAGGAGGAGATCAACATTGCCAGCCTGGGTCAGCAGATGCGGGAGGATGCCCTTTCGCTCTCGCGCGGACGGCATTTGATTACGCTGGACCTTGATACGGAGGGCACCCTGCGCGGCAGCTATCCGGAAATTTACAGCGCCTGTATGAACCTGGTTTCCAATGCGGTTCGCTATACCCCGGTGGGCGGTGAGATCGCCCTCAGTTGGGACATCACGGCCAGTGGCGGGCTGCGCTTCTC
>VGVU01000130.1 GCA_016873905.1 Betaproteobacteria bacterium
ATGCTGGCCGATGCGGTGGCCATCATCGGCACGATGGACATCGTGTTTGGCGAGATTGACAGATAAAAGGGCTGCACCATGTTGAGCACTGAATCCCTGGCCCAGATTGATCGCGAGATTGCCAAATATCCCGCTGACCAGAAGCAATCGGCGGTGATGAGCGCGTTGCGCATCGCCCAAGTCGAAAAAGGCTGGCTGGCTCCGGAGAGCATCGAATTTGTAGCGACCTATCTGGGGATGCCGACGATCGCCGTCTATGAGGTGGCCTCGTTTTACAACATGTATGACTTGCGGCCGGTCGGCGCGCACAAGCTGACTGTTTGCACCAACATCTCGTGCCAGTTGCAAGGGGTTGATGCGGTGGTCGCCAAGATTCAGGCCAAACTGGGCATCGGCTTCGGCGAGACCACGCCGGACGGTCGCTTCACGCTCAAAGAGGGCGAATGCTTTGGCTCCTGCGGTGACGGCCCACTCTGCCTGCACAACAATCACACGCTGCACACGCGTCTGACGGCGGACAATGTGGATGCGTTTCTGGAGGGGCTGAAGTGAGCCTGAATGTCCCTAACCATAAGGTCTGTACCTGGACGCAGGATTACGACAATCCAGCCTCCCTCGCGACCTACACGGCCAACGGCGGCTATGAGGCGCTGAAGAAAATTCTTGCCGAGAAAACGCCGGCCGAGCAGATCATCGAGCAGCTCAAGATTTCCGCGCTGCGCGGCCGCGGCGGTGCGGGGTTCCCGACGGGTCTCAAGTGGTCGTTCATGCCGCGCAATTACGAGGGCGACAAATACATCGTCTGCAATACCGACGAGGGCGAGCCGGGCACCTTCAAGGATCGCGACATCCTGCGCTTCAACCCGCACCAGTTGATCGAAGGCATGATCATCGCCGGTTATACGCTGGGCGCGCGGGCCGGTTACAACTACATCCACGGCGAGATCTTCGAGCAATACCAGTCATGGGAACGGGCGCTGGATGAGGCCCGTGCGGCCGGTCTGCTTGGCAACAATATCCTGGGCTCGGGCTGGAATTTCGACCTTCACGCGCATCACGGTTACGGCGCCTATGTGTGCGGCGAAGAGACCGCGCTTTTGGAGTCGATCGAGGGCAAGAAAGGGCAGCCGCGCTTCAAGCCGCCGTTTCCGGCGAGCTATGGCCTGTACGGTAAGCCGACCACCATCAACAACACCGAGACGCTGGCGTCTGTCCCCTGGATTATGCGTCACGGCGGCCAGGCCTTTTTGGACCTGGGCAAACCCAACAACGGCGGCAGCAAGATCTTTTCGGTCTCGGGCCATGTGGAGCGGCCGGGTAACTATGAAGTGCGCATGGGTACACCGTTCAGCGAGTTGCTGGAAATGGCCGGCGGCGTGCGCGGTGGGCGCCACCTGAAGGCCGTGATTCCCGGTGGTTCGTCGGTGCCGGTGCTGCCAGGTGCGACCATGATGGAACTGACCATGGATTACGACAGCATCGCCAAGGCAGGGTCGTATCTGGGCGCTGGCTCAGTGATCGTCATGGACGATACCGTGTGTATGGTCAAGGCGCTGGAGCGTCTGGCCTATTTTTATTTCGAGGAATCCTGCGGCCAGTGCACGCCCTGTCGCGAGGGAACTGGCTGGATGTATCGCGTCATTCATCGCATCGAACACGGTCAGGGTCGCCCCGAGGACCTCGATTTGCTGATGAGTGTGGGTACCAACATTTCCGGTCGCACGATCTGCGCGCTGGGCGATGCAGCGGTGGGTCCGGTGCATAGCTTCCTCAAGCATTTCCGCAACGAGTTCGAGTATCACATCGAACATAAGCGTTGCATGGTCGGAGCCTGAGATGCCGCTAGTCACTATCGACAACAAAGAGATTGAGGTCCCGGCTGGCACTTCGGTGATTGAGGCCGCACAGCAACTGGGCATCTACATCCCGCACTTCTGCTATCACAAGAAACTCTCGATCGCCGCCTCTTGCCGTATGTGTCTGGTCGAGGTTGAGAAGGCGCCCAAACCGCTGCCCGCGTGTGCCACGCCGGTCGCCGATGGCATGAAGGTCAATACCCGTTCGCAATACGCCATCGACGCGCAAAAGGGCGTCATGGAGTTCCTGCTGATCAACCATCCGCTGGATTGCCCGATTTGCGATCAGGGCGGCGAATGTATGTTGCAGGATATCGCGGTGGGCTATGGCGGCGTTGACAGCCGTTATGCTGAGGCGAAGCGCGTCGTCTCCGAGAAGGACCTTGGTCCGCTGGTGGCCACCGACATGACCCGCTGCATCCATTGCAGCCGTTGTGTGCGTTTCGGTCAGGAGATTGCGGGCCAGATGGAGCTGGGCATGCCCGGCCGGGGTGAGCATGTTGAGGTGATGCCTTTCCTGGAATCTCAGGTCAACAGCGAGCTGTCTGGCAATGTCATCGACCTGTGCCCGGTGGGTGCGCTCACCTCCAAGCCCTTCCGTTACCACGCCCGTGGTTGGGAGTTGGGCCGTCGTTTGGGCGTCAGTCCGCACGACAGCCTGGGCTCCAACCTCACCGTGCAGGTCAAGGATGGCCGGGTCATGCGGGTCTTGCCGGCAAACAATGAGGCGGTCAACGAATGCTGGTTGTCTGACCGCGACCGCTTCTCCTATCAGGGACTGTACGCCGAAGACCGGCTGACGGCGCCAATGGTCAAAGATAACGGTCGCTGGATCGAGGTGGATTGGGCGACCGCGTTGGCGCAAGCGGCTGGCTCCTTGCGCGTGCTACAGGAAACGCATGGCGGCGATGCCTTGGGCTTTGTTGCCAGCCCGGGTTCGACCGTCGAAGAATTGCACCTGCTGCAAAAACTGGCGCGCGGACTGGGCTCGCAACAGATCGAATCGCATCCGCTGGAGCGCGGTGCAGGCCGCGCCCAGGCGCGCTGGCTCGGCATGCCGGTGGCTGAGGTCAGCAGATTGGATCGCATCCTTCTGATTGGCAGCACCCTGCGCAGCGAGCAGCCCTTGCTGGCAACGCGGGTGCGCGCGGCGGTGAAGGCCGGTGCAGAACTCTCCGTTCTGCATGCCGCCAACGATGTCCAGAATTGCAAGGTGGCCCATGCCGCCATCGCCGCCCCGTCACAGTGGTTGGCGGTGTTGAGCGAGATCGAGCAGGCCCTTAACGGTGCTTCGGCCTCTGCCGAGGCACAGGCCATCGCAGCCAGCCTCAAGTCGGGCCTTAACAAGGCCGTTTTGCTGGGCGCCGTGGCGCAGACCCATCCGCAGGCCGATGCCCTGCACGCCAAGGC
>VGVU01000131.1 GCA_016873905.1 Betaproteobacteria bacterium
TATGTGGCGCGGCAGATCCATGGCCCCGTGCAGCACGCGGATGATCAACACATCGGGTGCATCAGGTCGGTAAAGGATGATGTAATTGCCGAACGGACAGGATCGAATGCTGTCCCCGAGTTCGGGACGCGCGCGATACGCCAGGGGCGACTTGCCGATCCTCTGGCACTGCGCACGAATCTCCTGGATGAAGGTCAGTGCACGGGCGGGGTTGTCTTGGGCGATGTAGTCGCCGATCTCCTCCAGGTCCGTCTCGGCCAGCGGGGTAAACAACACACCCATTACCGATCTGCGCTGGCAGCCTGTGCTCGGTATTTCGCTTCCAGACGATCAAAGACCTGATCGCCGGGAATGCTGCGGCCACTGGCCAGTCCGGCAGCAATGGCTGCTCTCATGGCTTCGAGTTGCAGCTCTGCCTGCTGTTGCTGATCCTCAAGCAGGCGCAGGCCTGCACGGACCACTTCGCTGGCGTTGTTGTAGCGGCCGGACTCGACTTGGTCGCGGACGAAGGTCTCGAAATGGGAACTGAGTGCGACGCTGGTGGGCATGGCGATCTCCTAACTATTAATATCTGTTATTTGAACGAAGCCATGCCCACCTGTCAAGCCGTGACACCGACAAGGATCTGGATGCGCCCTTGTCGAAAGACGATGAATGAAGGCCGCCAAGCCTGCTCCTCTGGCTATCCACGGCTGGACAGTATTTGCACACCCGCTGTTCATGACGCAAGTCGAAGCCCTGGTGGCGCAAGTAGAGGCACTCAAGAAAAAGGACCCAACGGGCTACATCAAGAAGAACGCCACCAAGCGACTGGCCGCCATTGCCCGCCTGGCCTTTGATGTCATCCCTCAGGACCCCACCCGCGCTGAATACCGACAGGGGGGCACGCTGGGCGATGATCGAAAACACTGGTTCCGCGCCAAATTCTTCCAACAGTACCGCCTGTTTTTTCGGTACCACGCTGCGGCCAAGCTGATCGTCTACGCCTGGGTCAATGATGACGACACCAAGCGAGCGGCGCGCCTGAAACTCGGTCAGACTGAAGGCTCGGCAAACCTGCGAAGCCATGGATCCAAGTGAGCGATGTCAAAAGGACCTGACTCGAGCATCTGAAATTTGAAGGCTCACGCTTCTTCGTCATCCACCTGGGTGACCGGCTCACCTTCGGTCAGCCTGCGGATGGTTAATGCGGCACGCTGATCCATCAATTCAACCATCTTGTTGATGAGTGGCCGCCCGGCAAATGGCTGCGTCGCCTGAAGACTTCGGGCAACGGCGGGCAACGGCTGTGCGATCTGTAGCACGCGCTTTTTGGTTTGCGCCTTGGACAGCCCGGCAGCTTGTGCAAACTGTTCCCAGTGCCGTGCCTGCACCTCGGTGAACTTGTTTTTGCTGCCCAGCTTCATCGCCATCTTGGGCGTGAGGTGCTCGTATACCGCCGTGCACAATATGTCGTACAGCGGCGCCAGCGTCGGTGCCGCGTTTTTGCTTTGGCTTGTGTAGAGCAAGGAGAAGTTCTTGGCGTGGGCATCGTGGTTGCCGATCAGTGCATTGAACACCACGGCATCCAGCAACCGAAGCACCTGCGGTGCACTGGGCCGCGTGGCTTTGCGCAGCAGATCGAAGCAGGCCGTCAAGTCGGGGCCGCCTTCGTTTTGGTATTTCATCTCGGGCACCACGCCCAAGGCCTGGCAGAAATCCTCTTGGTGAACGCGCACCGGCTGGCCGTTACCGCCCACGCGGCGGTCGTAACGTGCCACCAGCAAAACCTGGCAGCCTTGCACGCCCAAGATCTGTGCCTGCGTCGTGGGCAGCCCTAAAGCCCGCGCCAGCGCCAGGCAAAAGCCTTCGTTGAGCACGCTGTCTTCCACCGATGCGATGGCAGGCTTGAGAATGTGGGTGCTGGGCTGGCCCCCCGTGGGCAGGCCAATGCGCTGTCCGTCAAACACCACGGGTAGCTTGTCTTGCGCGCCGGCCAATGACAAACGAACGCCATCGCGCCCCGCCAGCATGGGGCGGCGCGGCAACTCGTCGAGCAATGCCATCAACTGCGGCTCATCCAGCCATTCGACACCGGCCAGCTCGGCGGCGGCCAAGGGCTGCCCGTCGGGGACAAAGGTGATGGCACCCGCGCATTCGCCGCCGATGGCGTTGAGCAAAGCGAAGTCGTTTTGACTGGACACCTGGCACTGCTGAGCAATCAGCCGACGCAAATTGCCCTCAGGCAATAGACCGGCAAAGAAGGCCCGGCACCGGTGGTCATCAAAGGCATCGGGACCCAGCGGCAAAGACTGCGACAGCGCGACCGCGTCGGGCTGCACCAGCCAGTCGTGGCGGTACTGAAAACTCAGCCGCCCTCCCACCAGCGACAAGGTGCCTACAGGTTCAGCAAACAGCCAGACACCGATGTCATGCGCCATGGTGACTTCCATCCGGCTGCGCGGGATCAGCATCCAAGCCAGTGAGTGTCAAAGAGCCACCTAGGGCGTCTACAACGCGCAGCACCTGCTCCAGGCGTACCGTAGGTTTACCCCCCTCGAGTTCGACGATAAAACGCAAGCCGACGCCAGCCGCCAAGGCCAGATCGGCCTGGGTGAGACCCAGGCGTTTTCTGGTGAGTCGCAGGGCTGTCCCTAAGGACTGAGGAGAAGTGATGGCAGCCATGGATCGAGTTCAAAATAAATCCCGTTCGGGAAATTATGACTCAGACTCAGAAATCATGCAACACAAAGATCCCGAACGGGAACGCTCAGGGCGATGTCGACGCGGAAAAGCAAATCGTTACCGATCGGGAATATTTTGGATTGCGCTTGGCTTTTATGGCGAACAGCGCGTTCATGGAGGCCTGACAACACCTGCGAAAGGAAACCGAGGGAACCTCACAGTGATGCCTAAAATCACCCCGATGAACAGGCCAAAAAGAATCAGAGCGACTTTTGCAGCCATGGAGAATCAGTGCAAGGCCGCCAGCGCCGCCTCGGGGGCCTTGTCCAAAACTTTCAATAGTGCCTTTGCCGCCCCCGTTGGGCAGCGTTTGCCTTGCTCCCAGTTACGGATCGTGTCTAGCGAGACATCAATGCGCTCAGCGAATTCGACCTGACTAAATCCAAGCCGACGGCGAACCCGGCGCGCAAATTTAGCGGCATCCAGCATGACGTTAGCATCATCCTCAGCTTGATGCTGAGCAATCACAACCTCTGTCGTTGCGTCAACGCGCTTGGCATCGATACGACCGGC
>VGVU01000132.1 GCA_016873905.1 Betaproteobacteria bacterium
GTCGGAATAATTCAGCGGGCTGCGGTAATGGGCGCGCAGGATGAAAAAGCGCACCACCTCGGCATCGTACTTTTCCAGCACCTCGCGGATGGTGAAAAAGTTGCCCAGGCTCTTCGACATCTTTTCGTTGTCGATGCGCACAAAACCGTTATGCAGCCAGGTGTTGACGAACTTGCAGGTATGCGCGCCCTCACTTTGCGCGATCTCGTTCTCATGATGCGGAAATTGCAGATCCTGACCGCCGCCGTGGATGTCGAAATGCGCGCCCAGCAGGTCCGAACCCATTGCGGAACACTCGATGTGCCAACCCGGCCGGCCGCTTCCCCAGGGTGACGGCCAGGCCGGTTCGCCCGCTTTTGCCGCCTTCCACAACACAAAATCGAGCGGATCACGCTTGAACGGATCGACCTCCACTCGCTCGCCGGCATTGAGTTCATCCAGCGATTTTCCTGAAAGCTGGCCATAACTGGGAAAACTGCGCACGGCGTAATAGACATCACCATTGGTGGCCGGATAGGCATGACCACGCTCGATCAGGCGGCCGATCATGTTCAGCATGGAGCCCACATACTCCGTGGCGCGCGGCTCGTGATCGGGCGGCAAGACGCCCAGAGCGGCGCTGTCTTCGTGCATGGCATCAATGAAACGCTGGGTCAAGGCCGTGTACGGTTCACTGTTTTCCTGGGCGCGGCGGATGATCTTGTCGTCAATGTCGGTGATATTGCGCACATAAGTGACCTGCAAGTCCGAGGCCCGCAGCCAACGCGTCAGCATGTCAAAGACCACCAGCACGCGGGCATGGCCGAGATGGCAATAGTCGTACACCGTCATGCCGCAGACATAGAGCCCCACCTGGCCGGGGGTAATGGGAACAAAGACCTCTTTGCTGCGAGTCAGCGAGTTGTAAAACTTAAGCATCAGACCGACTCCTTGGCCCAGGTATCTTTCAGACCCACCGCACGATTGAAAACAGCCTTATTCCCAGGTTGATGATCGAAACGGTCGGCACAGAAATAACCCAGTCGCTCAAATTGATAGCGCGTCTCTGGCGCACAGGCAGCCGCACGGGCCTCCACCCAGCCCTGCACCACCGCCAGCGAGTGCGGGTTGAGAAACGCCAGGAAATCATGTTCCTTGTCTGCATCCGGACGCGGCACGGTGAACAAGCGGTCGTACAGACGAATCTCGGCCGGTACGGCGTGTTCGGCGGATAACCAATGAATGACGCCCTTGACCTTGCGCCCGACCGGGTTTTGCCCCAGCGTCGCGGGGTCGATGGAACAGCGCAGCTCCACCACCTGCCCGGCGGCGTCCTTGATCGCCGCATCGCAGCGAATGACATAGGAATAACGCAGCCGCACCTCACCGCCGACGGTCAGGCGTTGCCAACCGGGCGGCGGAACTTCGGAAAAATCGTCGGCCTCAATCCACAACTCACGGGCGATAGGCACCTCGCGCTCGCCAAACTCCGGGTGTTGCGGATGAAAACCGGCGCTACGCGAGCCGGTCTCGCCCGCCACAAAATTGCTCAGCACCACTTTGAGCGGTCGCACCACGGCCATCACGCGCGGCGCGCTGGACTCAAGATCTTCACGAATACAGCCCTCCAGAACGCTCATGTCCACCACATTCTCAGACTTGGAGATGCCGATGCGGCGGGCAAACTCACGAATGCCTGCCGGGGTATAGCCCCGTCGCCGCATACCGTGAATGGTGGGCATCCGCGGGTCATCCCAGCCAGCGACCAATCCCTGATTAACCAATTGCAGCAATTTGCGCTTGGAGGTGATGGTGTAGAGCAATTCCAGACGCGAAAACTCAATCTGGCGGGGGTGACAAGGGATCGAAATGTGGTCCAGCACCCAGTCGTAGAGCGGACGGTGATCGGCAAACTCCAGCGTGCAGAGCGAATGGGTGATGCCTTCCAGCGCATCCGAGATGCAATGCGTGTAGTCGTACATCGGGTAAATGCACCACGCATCGCCAGTGCGAATATGGTGCGCGCGCTTGATGCGGTAGATGACCGGGTCGCGCAGGTTGATGTTGGGCGAGGCCATGTCGATCTTGGCGCGCAGAGTCCGGGTGCCATCGGCAAACTCGCCCGCCTTCATGCGCCGGAACAGGTCGAGATTCTCGGCCACGCTGCGCGCGCGGTGCGGGCTGTTGCGGCCCGGCTCCTTTAGCGTGCCGCGATAGTCGCGCATCTCATCAGCATTCAGGTCGTCGACATAGGCCAGACCCTTAGCAATCAACTCCTCAGCAAAGTCGTACAAACGCTGGAAATAATCCGAGGCCCAGCGCACCTCACCGTTCCACTCAAAGCCCAGCCAGCGCACATCTTCCTGAATCGCCTCGGCATACTCGGTCTCTTCCTTGGCCGGGTTGGTATCGTCAAAACGCAGGTTGCACAGGCCCCGATAATCCTGAGCCAGGCCAAAGTTGAGGCAAATCGACTTGGCGTGGCCGACATGCAGATAGCCGTTGGGCTCAGGCGGAAAGCGCGTCTGAATCTGCGCATGCTTGCCGCTTTTGAGATCATCCTCGACGATGGTGCGGATGAAATGCAGGATAACGGCTGAAGCGGTGGGCGAAGGGGGGGTCGTCATGCCAAAGGCTTTGTGGACTTAAACGCAATGATAAAAATATGGGCGGCTGTTAGAATCCGCACACCTGTGATCCATTGCCATAGAAATGGCGGCCGCGAGTATATCACCCATGCCCCAAACCAGAACCCAACGCCAGACCCTGAACCCGTTCCTCATCGCCGTCCTCTGTATCGCCTTTCTGGGCCTCGGGATGACCCGCGCTCAGGCCGGCAATCTGGATGATGTCCAGGTCCTGATGCACAAGAATGACCTGAGCGGTGCCCTCACCCGCCTCGACCAACACCTGGGCGAAAACCCCAAGGATCGCGATGGCCGCTTTCTGAAAGGCATCCTGCTCACCGAAATGCGCCGTCTGCCCGAGGCCATCGAGGTCTTTACCGCCCTCACCCGCGATGAGCCCAAGCTGCCGGAGCCCTATAACAACCTGGCGGTGATCTATGCCGCCCAAGGCCAGTTTGACCGCGCTCGCGAAGCGCTGGAACTGGCCATCAAGACCCACCCAAGCTACTCCGTTGCCCACGAGAACCTGGGCGATCTGTATGCCAAACTCGCCTCCATGGCCTATGACAAGGCCTTGGAACTGGATCGTGCCAACACCAC
>VGVU01000133.1 GCA_016873905.1 Betaproteobacteria bacterium
CTTCTCGAAGCTGCGGTTGCTGACCGAATAGGGGGCGTGGGGGGCGAGACAGAAATTGACCAAAGGGTTGTCCAGCCAGCGGTCGCGTACGGCCAGACCTTGCTGCAGATAGGCATCCGAGTCAGCGGCCCAGGCGCTGGGAAAATCCAGCACGATGAGGCCGCTGGCAATTCGCTGCCCGGCCTGGGTGGCGGCCTGCAGTGTGGCCTCCGGGAAGAAATACATGTCGTTGAAGCAGGTGATTCCCCCTTCCAGCATCTCCAGACAGGCCAGCTGGGTGCCATCGCGGACAAAATCCGGGGTAACCCAGCGTCGTTCGGCCGGCCAGATATGACCCTGTAACCATTCCATCAGCGGCAGGTCATCGGCATAGCCGCGCAGCAGGGACATGGCCGCATGGGTGTGCAGGTTGATGAGGCCAGGGATCAGCGCATGGCCCGGCAGACACTGGTGCTCGCTGACCTGATAACGGGCATCGGCGGCATGGACGGGAAGGATGTCCAGGATACGGCCGTTATGAACGATGAGGGCGTGCGCCTCCAGGATCTGACCGGCGGGCTCGACCGGGATGAGCCACTGTGGGTCGATGCGCAGGTCGGCGTATGTCATGGTGGGCATGGAGGGGGTCGTCATGGTTCGCATCCTATGCGTTGCGGGGCCGAATTGACAACCGGGGCGGGCGGTAAATCGTGCTAGAATCGCGCGCGCCCGCACCTCAATATTGATGTGCGGCTTTTTATAACAACGGATCCATCGATGGAACAATTCGCCAAGGAAACCCTGCCCGTCAGTCTCGAAGAGGAGATGCGCCATTCTTATCTCGATTACGCGATGAGCGTGATCGTGGGCCGGGCGCTTCCGGATGTGCGCGACGGTCTGAAGCCGGTGCATCGCCGGGTGCTGTTCGCGATGCACGAGCTCTCCAATGACTGGAACCGTGCCTACAAGAAGTCGGCGCGTATCGTCGGCGATGTGATCGGTAAATATCACCCGCACGGCGACACTGCGGTGTATGACACCATCGTGCGCATGGCGCAGGATTTCTCGCTGCGCTACCCGCTGGTGGATGGCCAGGGCAACTTCGGTTCGGTCGATGGCGATAACGCGGCGGCGATGCGTTACACCGAGATCCGCATGGCCAAGATCGCCCACGAATTACTGGCCGATCTCGACAAGGAAACCGTCGATTTTGGGCCCAACTACGACGGCTCAGAGCATGAACCGCTGATCTTGCCGGCCAAGATCCCCAATTTGCTCATCAACGGTTCGTCCGGTATTGCCGTGGGTATGGCCACCAATATCCCGCCACACAACCTGACCGAGGTGGTCAATGCCTGTCTGGCCGTGCTCAAGCGCCCGGACATCAGTATTGACGAGCTGATTGATCTGGTTCCGGCGCCTGATTTCCCGACGGCGGGTTTCATCTACGGGCTGAATGGGGTCCGCGAGGGCTATCGTACCGGCCGCGGCCGTGTCGTGATTCGTGCCCGTTGTCACTTCGAGGACATTAGCGGGGGGCGTCAGGCGATCATCGTCGATGAGCTGCCCTATCAGGTCAACAAGGCCAATCTGCTGATCAAGATTGGCGAACTGGTCAAGGAAAAACGCCTCGAGGGCATCTCCGAACTGCGCGACGAATCGGACAAGTCCGGCATGCGCATGGTGATCGAGCTCAAGCGTGGCGAGATGGCCGAGGTGATCCTCAACAAGCTGTACAAAGAAACGCAGATGCAGGACAGCTTCGGCATGAACATGGTGGCCATTTCGGATGGCCAGCCGCGTTTGCTGAACCTGAAACAGATCCTCGAGGCCTTCCTGCGTCATCGCCGTGAGGTCATTACCCGGCGCACCCATTTCGAATTGAAGAAGGCGCGCGAACGCGGTCATGTCCTGGAAGGACTCGCCGTTGCGTTGGCCAATGTGGACGAGATCATCGCCCTCATTAAATCGGCCGCCACTCCGCCGGAAGCCAAGGCTGCCCTGATGGCCAAGGCCTGGCGCTCGCAACTGGTGACCGATATGCTGGCACGGGCCGCAGGGGATGCGGCCGGGCCGCAGGTTGAGGCCTTCCGGCCCCTCGATCTGCCGGCGCATTTTGGTCTGCATGCCGATGGCTATTTCCTCTCTGACACCCAGGCTCAGGCCATCCTTGATCTGCGTCTGCAGCGCCTGACCGGCCTGGAGCAGGACAAGATCTTCGGCGAATATGGCGAGGTCATGACCCGGATCGCCGATCTGCTCGACATTCTTAGCCGCCCCGAGCGCGTCACAACGATCATTGGTGAAGAGCTCAAGGAGGTCAAGAAGCAGTTTGGCGATGCGCGGCGCAGCGAGATTATCGCGAACGCCACGGATTTCTCGCTTGAGGACTTGATTGCACCGGAAGAGGTGGTGGTGACGCTGTCGCACTCCGGTTACATCAAGTCGCAGCCGATTGATGAATATCGCACCCAGCGGCGTGGTGGCCGCGGCAAGCAGGCCGCCGCGACCAAGGAAGAGGATTTCATCGACAATCTGTTCATTGCCAATACGCACGACACGATCTTGTGTTTTACCGATCGCGGCCGCTTGTTCTGGCTTAAGGTCTATGAAGTGCCGCAGGGTAGCCGCACGGCGCGGGGCAAGCCCATCGTCAACCTGCTCAAGGTGGAGGAGGGCGAGAAGGTCACGACCATCCTGCCGGTGAAGGAATATGCCGACGATCGTTTCGTGTTCATGGCGACCGCGCTCGGAACGGTTAAGAAGACCCCGCTTTCGGACTTCTCGCGGCCGCGTTCGGCCGGCATTATCGCGGTCAATCTGGACGAGGGTGATCACCTGGTCGGCGTGGCCCTGACCGATGGCCAGCAGTTCGTGATGTTGTTCACCGACGACGGCAAGGCCAATCGTTTTGCTGAGGCTGAGGTCCGTTCCATGGGCCGGGTGACGCGCGGTGTCAGGGGCATCAAGCTCGGCAAGGGTGCTCGCGTGATTGCCCTGTTGATTGCGACCGACGAGAAACAGTCCGTCCTGACGGCGACCGAGCACGGTTACGGCAAGCGCACCCCGGTGGGCGATTACAGCCGCCATGGTCGTGGTGGTCAGGGTGTCATCGCCATTGCCACGACGGCCCGCAACGGCAAGGTGGTGGCCGCGACGCTGGTTGAACCGGAGGATGAGATCATGATGATTACCGATGG
>VGVU01000134.1 GCA_016873905.1 Betaproteobacteria bacterium
TCGACCGGCAGGGGGAACTTGCCCATCACATCGACCAGCTTGCTGTCGTCGGCGATGCAGATAAAGCGCTTGGCGCAGGCGGCCACGATCTTTTCACGGGTGAGCGCGCCGCCCCCGCCCTTGATCATGGCCATGTGGCGGGTGATCTCGTCGGCACCATCGACATAGACCTCCATCTCGCCAACGCTGTTGAGATCCAGCACCTGGATGCCAACCTTTTTCAGGCGCTCGGCGGTGGCGACGGACGAGGCCACGGCGCCATCAATGCGGCTCTTGATGTCGGCCAGCGCGTCAATAAAATGGTTGGCGGTGGAGCCTGTGCCAACGCCGATGATGCCGCTGGGTACATGTTCGATGGCGGCGCGGGCTACGGCTTTTTTGAGTTCGTCCTGAGTCATTTTTGTCGTCTCTCTATGAAGTTGTCCGGAATCCCGCCAGAATAGCGGGGAAGCTCGTTCAATACAAATTGCCATGACCGATTATCTGGAAAAAATCCTGCTTGCCCGTGTCTACGATGTCGCCATCGAATCGCCGTTGGAGGTGGCCACGAACCTGTCGCGGCGCCTGAACAACACGGTGTTGCTGAAACGCGAGGATCTGCAACCGGTGTTTTCGTTCAAGCTGCGCGGGGCCTATAACAAGATGGCCGGCCTGACGCCGGCGCAACTGAAACGCGGCGTGGTGGCGGCCTCGGCGGGCAATCATGCGCAGGGCGTGGCTCTGTCGGCGCAGCGCCTGGGTTGTGCGGCGACCATCGTGATGCCGGCGACCACGCCGCAGATCAAGATTGATGCGGTGACCCGCCGTGGTGCCACGGTGGTGCTGCACGGCGATTCGTATGATGAGGCCTATCACCATGCCAAGGCGTTGGCGCGCGTTGAGAAGAAGATCTTTGTGCATCCCTATGATGATCCGAAGGTGATTGCCGGGCAGGGCACCATCGGCATGGAGTTGTTGCGTCAGGCGCGCCAGCCGATTGATGCGGTGTTTGTGCCGGTGGGCGGCGGCGGGCTGATCGCTGGCATCGCGGTGTATCTCAAGCGGCTGAACCCGAAGATCAGGGTCATTGGCGTCGAGCCGGAAGAGGCCGATGCGATGGCGCGCAGCCTGTGCAAAAAGGAGCGTGTGCGCCTGCCGCAGGTAGGGCTGTTTGCGGATGGCGTGGCGGTGAAAGAGGTGGGCGAAGAGACCTTCCGCCTCTGTCAGCAGTTCGTCGATGAGATCATTCGGGTGGATAACGATGCCATCTGCGCGGCGATCAAGGATGTGTTTGAGGACACCCGCTCCATTCTGGAACCGGCGGGGGCCTTGGGCGTGGCCGGGGCCAAGGTCTGGGCGCTGCGCGAGAAGGCCAAGGGCAAGAACCTCGTGGCGATCGCCTCGGGTGCCAACATGAACTTTGATCGGCTGCGTTTTGTGGCCGAACGCGCCGAGCTGGGCGAAAAGCGCGAGGCCGTGCTGGCGGTGACAATCCCCGAAAAACCGGGCAGCTTCCGCGCCTTCTGTCACCTGCTCGGGACGCGAAACATTACAGAATTTAACTACCGTTTTGACAGCTCGGAGGTGGCGCACATTTATGTGGGCGTACAGGTGCCTAACCGGGCCGAGGGTGAGAAGCTGGTCACGGCGCTGAAAAGGCACGACCTGCCCGTACTGGATCTGTCAGACAACGAGATGGCCAAGCTGCATATCCGTCACCTGGTGGGGGGGCGTGCGCCGCAGGCCGAACACGAGGTCATCTATCGTTTCGAATTCCCGGAACGCCCCGGCGCGCTGGTGCGTTTTCTCGACAGCATGAACGCGGGCTGGAACATCAGTCTGTTTCATTACCGCAATCACGGCGCCGATCATGGTCGTGTGCTGTGTGGCATCCAGGTGCCGCCCAAGGACAAGGCCAAGTTTCAGAAATTTCTGGATGGTCTGGGCTATCGCTACTGGAATGAAAGCCGCAACCCGGCGTACAAGCTGTTTCTGGCCTAGTTCTTCCTTACACAAACCGGTTCGTTATGGAGGGTCCCAGCGCTGGGCGGCGCTCTCGTCGCTATCGCGGGCATCGACCCACTGTCCGCCCGCAGCGGTCGTCTCTTTCTTCCAGAACGGCGCACGGGTCTTGAGAAAATCCATGATGAACTCGCAGGCGGCAAAGGCATCGCCACGGTGTGCGCTGGCGACGGCCACCAGGACGATGGCGTCGCAGGGGGCGAGTGAACCAATGCGGTGGATGACCGTGGCGTCGATCACGGCCCAGCGTGACTGCGCCTCCTGCACAATGGCCGCCAGGGCCTTCTCGGTCATGCCGGGATAGTGCTCCAGGGCCATCTCGCTGACCTGGCCCGATTCGCCACGCACCGTGCCGAGAAAAGTGGCGATGGCCCCGACGGAGGGGTTGTTGCGATGCAAGGCGGAGACCTCGGCGTTAAGGTCGAAGGCCTCGGTCTGGACGGCGATTTTCATCCTAGCCCCCGGTCACAGGGGGAAAGACGGCCACTTCATCGCCCGCGCTGAGGGGCGTGTCGAGACGGGCCATTTCCTGATTGACCGCGATGCGGAAATTGCGTCCCACCGCCAGTTCCGTGGCCCAGACGCCGCCTCGCGCACGCAGATGGTCAAGGAGCACCGCTACCGTTGCCGGGGCGTCCAGCGTCAACGATTCACGGGAGACGCCCAGGGCCTCGCGCAGGCGGGCGAAAAAAAGCAGTTTCAGGGTCATGACAGCAGGCTCGCCAAGGGGATGTACTGAACGGGGTCCCCGTGTTTTATCGGCGCATCGGCGGGGATGTCAACCAGGCCTTCGGCCCAGGCCAGGGACGACAGGGCGCCGGAACTCTGGTTCGGGTAGAGCACCGCTTGGCCGTTCTGAATGCGGGCACGCATGAATTCGCGCCGGTTTCCGGGCTTGGGCTTGTCAAAGCCGCTGGGTAGCGTGAAGGCGGTCGGGGCCTCCGGGGTCATGCCCATGCGAGCCTGCAGGAAGGGGCGTGCGAACAGGCAGAACACAACAAAGGCAGAGACCGGGTTGCCCGGCAAGCCGAGGAAATCAGTGTTGCCGATGCGCCCGAAGGC
>VGVU01000135.1 GCA_016873905.1 Betaproteobacteria bacterium
TGGTGGATCCGGCGGGAATCGAACCCGCGTCCGAAAGTCCTCTACAGGCAGTTCTACATACTTAGTCCGGTCATTTGGTTTTAACCCTTGCGACGCCGGCCGAACAGGCTGCGCTCAGGCGATCCACCTTGGATTTAGCGTTGCGCCAAGTGGCCCGGCGCATTGCGATTTTCCTGAGATTACCGTACTGCCGGTTTTACCCGGCCCAGCCCGGAAACTGGCTGGTGTACGGTCCGGCCTTAAGCGGCCAGAGCGAAACGCTCGTCGTTGGCGTTTATTGATTTCCAGTAGATTTACGAGGGGACTGGTCCTCGGTATGCCCTGCTCCGCTTCGCGACCCCCGTCGAAACCAGGTCGGACCCAGAGTGTCTCACGATAGCAGAAATTATCTATAAATCAATAGGTAGGCGCTTTTCCCGTGCCCCTGAACTGTGATGGCTATCGGCCAGAGGGCGGGCCTCCTACGACGCCAGGTGGCGCATGAGGGTGTGCGGGGTGGCGAATTGGTATTCGGCGTGCCAGGTCTCGGGGCGGTCGTCGGGGCCCAGATAGCCCCAGGCGGCGATGGCGCAGGGCATGCCGACGGCATGGGCGGCGATGACATCGCGTTCGGCATCGCCGACATAGAGACAGTCGGTGGGGGCTACGCCGGCAATTTGGCAGGCCAGGCGCATGGGCGCGGGGTCGGGTTTGGGTTGGGCGGCGGTGTCGCCGCTGACGATGCAGACGGCGCGCTGGCGCAGATTCAGGCGTTCAAGGAGCGGTTCGGTGAAGCGGGCTGGTTTGTTGGTGACGATGCCCCAGCTTTGACCGTTCTGTTCAAGGTGGGCCAGGCATTCTTCCAGTCCGTCGAACAGGCGGCTGGCGTGATAGCGCGTGGCCTCGTAGAGGTCCAGGTATTCGCGGCGCAATTCGGCGAAGGCGGGGTCGTTGGGCGTCAGGCCGAAACCCAACCCGAGCAGGCCGGGGGTGCCGTGCGAGGCGACGGGGCGGATGGCATCTGTGCTTAGGGCGGCCCGGCCGTGGCGTTCAAGCAACTGGTTGAGGGCGGCGGCAAGGTCAGGTGCGGTGTCGACGAGAGTGCCGTCGAGGTCGAAGAGGAGGCAGCGCGGGGCAAGGGACATGTGATGGGCTTTATTCACTTCGTAGGGCGGTAACGGGGTCAAGACGGGCCGCTCGCAGCGCGGGCAGGACGCCGGCCAGAAGTCCGATGACGAGGGCAATGCCCTCGGCGAGGAGGATGAATTTTAGTGGGGTGTGGACGGGTAGCATAGGTAGGGCGAGGTGAAGGCCTTGGGCGAGGGCGATCCCCAGGCCCAGTCCGAGCAGACCGCCGACGGCAGCCAGCGTGATCGCCTCGCTCAGGAAGAGGGTGAGGATGGCGTTGTAGGTCGCTCCCAGGGCCTTCATCAGGCCGATCTCGGCGGTGCGTTCGGAGACGGCGATGGTCATGAGGGTGACGATACCGACCCCGCCAACCAGCAGTGAGATGCCGCCCAGGGCTCCCACCCCGAGCGTGAGCATGTTGAGGATGTTGGATAGGGTCTTGAGCATTTCGGCCTGGGTGACGACGGTGAAGTCTTCATGGCCGTGGCGCTTGATGAGTTGTTGGCGTATTGCCTCGGTGAGTTCGGCGGAGGGGCGGTTTGGGGCGTAGGCGAGATCAATGGTCTCCAGACTCTCGCGGTTGAAGAGTTCGAGGGCGCGGGAGGCCGGGATCATGACGGTGTCGTCGAGGTCCATGCCGAGAAACTGGCCCTGGGGTGCCATGACACCGATGACGCGGTAGAGATGGCCACCGATGCGCAGGCGCGCTCCCAAGGGGGTGGCCTCGCCGAACAGTTCGGTCTTTAGCTTGCTGCCGAGGACAGCGTAGGCCGGTGCCTGGCCCTCATCCGCCGGCAGGAAGCGGCCAATGCGCACCTGGCCCTTGAAGACCTGCGGCATTTGCGCGCTGGTGCCCCAGATCAGGGTGCGCCGCACTCGGCCATTGGCCTCTACTTCGGCGTTTCCGCTGGCGGAGGGCGCGATGGCGACGACGCCCGGCAGGCGGCCAATGGCGCTGGCATCTTCCAGACTCAAGGGTCGGGCGCTGCTGGGTAGGCCGGGGGGGCCGCCGCCGGTGCGGGTCTTGCCGGGCGTGATGGTGATGATGTGGGTGCCAAACTGGGTGAATTCATTCAGCACGAAGCGGTGGATGCCTTCACCGATCGAGGTGAGCAGAATGACGGCGGCAATGCCGACAGCGATGCCCAAGAGGGTCAGGAAGCTTTGCATCCGCCGGGCGGTGATGGCGTGGAACGAGAGGCGAAGGGTGTCCGTGCTATGCATGGCGCATCAGGGCATCCACAGGGTTGAGGCGGGCCGCCTTGCGGGCAGGCAGCGCGCCGAACAGGAGCCCGGTAGCGAGAGCTGTGGCCAGCCCGGCGATGACGGCCCAGTCCGGTGGCCAGGTCGGAAAGTCGGGAAAGCTGAGGCGCAGGATCCAGGCACCACCGTGTCCCAGGATCAGGCCGAACAGGGCGCCGACGCTGGAGAGGAGGGCCGCCTCGGCGAGGAAGGCCAGGCGAATATGTCGAGCCGTCGCGCCCAGGGCCTTCAGCAGGCCGATCTCACGGGTGCGTTGGGCCACTGCGACCAGCATGACATTCATCACCAGGATGCCGGCGACCGCAAGACTGATGGCGGCAATCCCGGCAACGGCCAGGGTTAAGGCCTTGAACAGACGATCAAAGGTTCCTAACACGGCATCTTGGCCGATGACGGTGACATCTTCCTCGCCCCGGTGGCGAGTCTTCAGGATCTCCGTCACCTGCATTTTGGCGGCGTCGATGTCGGCCCGGCTGCGGGCCTCGACCAGAATGCGAAACAGGGAGTAGGTGTCAAACAGGGATTGCGCCAGACTGACGGGGACAAAAACCAGTTCGTCGCTGTTCATGCCCATGCCCTGACCGCTGGGGGCCAGGACGCCGATGATGCGCAGGCGGCGGTCGCCGACCTGGATCCAGTGGCCGATGGCCGAGCCGGAGAGGCCCGCAAACAGTTCGCTATGAACCTTGGC
>VGVU01000136.1 GCA_016873905.1 Betaproteobacteria bacterium
GGCGGGCATCATGAGCCCATCATAGCGGGCGCGGCAGCGGATGCAAACCGCGCCGACGCGGTGCTGGCATGCCGCTCCGATACGCATCGAAGACCTCCCGTACCGCACCTCTATCACCGCTTGCCGCCCGGATGCCGCCTATACTGTAGCAAGGAAGTCTATATGACGAACGCACAGACACCACATACCCGGCCACCCGCCGTGGCAGGCATGTTCTACCCCGGCGATGCGGCCACGCTGAAGCGCGATGTGAATATGTACATCGCGGCCGGCGCGGTTGAACGCAAGGCGCCGAAGGCGATCATCGCGCCGCATGCCGGTTATGTCTATTCCGGCCCGATTGCGGGAAGCGTCTACGCCTTGCTCTCACCTGCGTCAAGCACGATCCGCCGCGTGGTGCTGCTCGGCCCGACGCACCGCGTCGCCGTCCGCGGCATGGCGTTGCCGACCTGTGATGCCTTTGCCACGCCACTCGGCAATATTCCGATCGACCGCGATGCATTCAACCTGCTGACCGATTTGTCCCAGGTGGTGTTGAGCGATGCTGCCCACGCGCAGGAACACTCGCTCGAAGTGCAACTCCCCTTCCTGCAGGCGGTGCTTAGCGATTTCCGCCTGCTGCCGTTTGCCGTGGGGCATGTCGGCCCCGAGGCCGTGGCTGAGGTGCTGGATCGCTTGTGGGGCGGCGACGAAACGCTGATCGTGGTGAGTTCCGATCTGTCGCATTACCTGCCCTACGCTGCCGCCAGAGAAGTGGATGGCGCCACGGCACAGCGCATCGTCGCCGAATCGCCGGATATTACGCACGAGGAGGCTTGCGGTGCCACGCCGCTCAATGGGCTGCTGCTCGCCGCGCGACGGCGCGGCCTGCATCCGCGGCTGGTCGATCTGCGCAACTCGGGCGATACAGCCGGCGACTGCAGCCGCGTGGTTGGCTATGGCGCCTTCGCCTTCGAGGGAGGCGACGATGTCTGATCCGGCACTTGGCGCAACGCTGCTGACGATGGCACGCAATGCCATCGGCCTGGAATTCGGCGCCGAACCGCGTGAAGCCACCGAGCATCCGGCGCTGGAGCAAGCCGGCGCCACCTTCGTCACGCTGACGCAGCAGGGGCGATTGCGTGGCTGCATCGGCAGCCTCGAAGCCTGGCGCCCTCTGCGGCAGGATGTCGCCCAGAACGCCTTGGCCGCCGCTTTCCGCGATCCCCGCTTTCCGCCGCTCTCGGCTGAGGAGTTGCCTGCGACGCGCGTCGAGGTTTCGCTGCTGACCCCGGCCGAGCCAATGCCTTATGCCGACGAGGCCGACGCACTGGCGCAACTGGTGCCGGAACGCGACGGCGTGATTCTCGAATGCTATGGCCGGCGCGCTACCTTCCTGCCGCAGGTGTGGGAACAACTGCCGGACAAGCGCCAGTTCATGGCCCACCTGAAGCAGAAAGCCGGATTCGCCGCCGATTGGTGGAGCCCGGATATCCGCCTGTACCGCTACCGCGTTGAAAAATGGAGGGAAGCATGAAGACCCCAGAGTCGATCCATCCCGGCCGCTGGTGGCACGCCATCGACAATGGTGCAAGGATTCAGTGCGACCTTTGCCCGCGCGACTGCAAGCTGCACGACGGCCAGCGCGGTGCCTGCTTCGTGCGCATGAATCAGGGCGGGCAGATGATTCTTACTACCTGGGGGCGCTCCTCGGGCTTCTGCATCGACCCGATCGAGAAGAAGCCGCTCAACCACTTCTACCCCGGCAGCTCGATCCTGTCGTTCGGCACCGCCGGCTGCAACCTCGCCTGCAAGTTCTGCCAGAACTGGGATATCTCGAAATCGAAGGACATGGATCGACTGATGGATGCCGCCACGCCGGAGCAGATCACCGAAGCCGCAGTGGCCTATGGCGCGAAGTCGGTGGCCTACACCTACAACGACCCGGTCGTCTTTGCCGAGTACGCGATCGATACGGCGCTGGCCTGCCGCGAGCGCGGCGTGAAGAATGTGGCCGTGACCGCCGGCTATATTCATGCCGAAGCGCGGCGCGAGTTTTATGCGGTGATGGATGCTGCCAATGTCGACCTCAAGGGCTTCACCGACGATTTCTACCAGAAGCTCTGCGGCGCGCATTTGCGGCCAGTGCTCGAGACGCTCGCCTATATCCACCACGAGACCGACTGCTGGCTGGAATTGACGACCCTGCTGATCCCCGGAAAGAACGATTCCGATGAGGAATTGAAGGCACTCTCGGCCTGGGTAGCGAAGGAACTCGGTCCGGATGTGCCGCTGCACTTCACCGCCTTCCACCCGGACTGGAAGATGGGCGACTTACCACCCACGCCGCCGGCCACGCTGACGCGCGCACGGCAAATCGCCATGGACACTGGATTGCACTATGTCTATACCGGCAATGTACACGACCTCAGCGGCGGCACCACGCATTGCCCGAAATGCCAGGCACCAGTGATCGTGCGCGACTGGTACGAGATCCGCTCCTACCTGCTTGACGAGGCCGGCTGCTGCCCGCACTGCCATACATCGGTGGCCGGACGCTTCGGCCGTTTTGAGTCGCCCTTCGGCGCACGGCGGATTCCAGTACGATTGGCAACATGACGCCGCCCGAAATCGTGTGCGGATTGGGCGGACGCATCCTCTTGCGGCATGTTGTCCGTTGCTTCCCGCAGTGGCGGCCCGCACGCCGGGACGAAACTCGCTCAGCCATCTTCAATATATCGGGTCTTCTACAATCGGCAGCGCAGGCATCAGACCTTGGGCTATCTCAGCCCGGTGCAATTCGAGCAGCAAACAGCTGTGGCTTATTAAACCGTTCGCCCGCTCCGGGCTGGCTCGGTCTGCCCCCGTTTTTCGGTTGAGTCTTACGAACGCTCGGCCTTGTCTGGCGGAGGTGCGTGGGGTTGGAGCGATTCCGGCTCCCAATCGAGCCAGTCTTCTCCAAACAGTTCGACGGGGTGCTGCGCGCGGACGGCCCCATTGCCGCAGAGCATGGCATCGACGGCGCAATATTTGTCACAGCCCCAGCAGATACGCTCGGGGTATTTGGG
>VGVU01000137.1 GCA_016873905.1 Betaproteobacteria bacterium
TTGCTGAGTCCTCGAGCATGTGAACATATTTCCTCCTAACAAGTGTTGCCAATATAGCCCAAAAAACCGCTGCTGCGGTTCACAGATCCACCCCGGGTTGCGCCTTGATGCCCGCCCGGTAGGCATGTTTCACATCGGCCAGCTCGCTCACGGTGTCGGCCGCGTCGATCAGGGCTTGAGGCGCGGCCCGGCCGGTGATGACGACATGCTGCATGGGCGGGCGCGCGGCCAGGTCGGCCAGCACGGCGGCCATATCCAGCCAGCCGTACTTGAGCACATAGGTCAGCTCATCCAGCACCACCAATTGCAGCGCCGGATCGGCCAACATCCGGCGCGCCACCTCCCAACCCTGTTGGGCGGTCGCGATGTCGCGCTCCAGATTCTGCGTATCCCAGGTAAAACCCTCGCCCAGAACATGCCACTCGACCCCGGGTTGCTTACCAAGGAAGGCCTCCTCGCCGGTATCGGAACGGCTCTTGATGAACTGCGCCACCCCCACCTTCATGCCGTGCCCCAGGGCCCGCGCCACCATGCCGAAAGCAGAGGAAGACTTGCCCTTGCCGTTGCCGGTCAGCACCAACAAGAGCCCTTTCTCCTGATCGGCCCGGGCGATGGCCGCGTCAATCACGGCCTTTTTACGGGCCATGCGGGCGGCGTGGCGTTCGGGTTTGTCGGTCATGCTTATTATTTTGGAGCGTAGCGCAGGGTTACAAACAGGCTGCGGCCAGGGGTGTTAAAACCATAAACCTGTTCATATTGCTTATCCAGCGCATTATCCAAACGCACGCGTAGCTGCCAGTCGCGCGCCAGTTCCTGTGCTAACGAGAAATTCAACACACCATAGCCTGAAACCCTGCGCGTATTGTTAACATCATCAAAACGCGGTCCTTCAAAACGCAGTTCAGAACCCCAAGTTTGTTTGCCAGACTTCCGCCACAATTTGATATAACCAAACTGGTTCGCCCGATAAGTCAGGTCCTTGCGTGTTTCTGCATTTATTGCATTCTGATAAGTCAATCCCGCCTCGAGCGAATACAAGCCAAAACGCTTACTGCCTGACAATTCCAATCCGTCAATTTCTGCGGAGCCTACATTAGCTGGCGCATCGGTCATTGTTCCATTGCTAGCAACAATTAAATCAGATACACGCTGACGGTAAAGTGTAGCCTTCAACAATTCGCGATCACGCGATAGCGTGACCCCAATTTCAAGATTTCGAGATCGCTCAGATTTCAGGCTTGCATTTCCCTCATAGGTATATCCATAACCATAATCCGTTAGCGGAAAATATAGATCATTAAAAGTGGGCGCCTTGAATGCCGTAGCCGTTGTAGCATGAATGCGTACGCCATTAAAAACATCATAGCCATAGCCGATGCCCCCAGTCGTCTTAGCTCCAAACTGTGAGTTGTCGTCATTTCGTATATTCATCTGCATGGAGTGTGGGCCCATATGAGCGCCATAACCGGCAAACAGGGATTTCACCTGACGGGCGCTTTGCGTAAAACTAGAGGTCGATTCCACTTCCTGATGCAAATACTCGGCGCCCAGCAGAATTACACCACGGCTCAGACGTAGGCTGTTTTCGACAGTCACCTGTTGCTGTTCGGTTTGAAAACGGCTTGGGTTTCCGCTCACCGTCAACATATTGTCCTTGCTGACCCCTATATGAAATGAACTCACAAATCCAGGCAACCATTCTTGGCGCAGGCGCAGAGTTTGAGAGGACAGTTTCTGATCGGAATAATCACGCCCAGGACTTGAATCATCGTATTCCGTTTGAGTATCTGTTTTCAGTACACCCAAAGTCACTTCGCCCTCTTTCCATTTGTAACCCACACTCGCCTTAACAGAATCATTCCGATAGGCGTCACGATCCGGATCATATGTTCCATAAAGCGCCTTAGGATTTGCCGAGGAAAAACCTTTGTTTTCGGTATGCCCAAGTGACAAAGCCATCTGCAATGCCCCTTGCTTCGTGGCCAAATCCGCGCTCATCTGACGGAATCCGTATGCACCAACAGAGGCTTCTACGGCGTTAGCATCCGCATCTCCATGCTTGGTAAAAATCTGCATCACGCCACCAACTGCGTTCATGCCATACAAATTACTAGCGGGCGAACGCACCAATTCGATACGATCAATCGCGTGCAACGGCAAATGTTCCAGCGCAGTCGCGCCTGTCGTTGCAGAGCCCAGTCGCTGCCCATCTATCAACACCAACAAGTGATTGGCGCTCGTCCCCCTTACACGAATATTCTGATTGCCACCCGCCCCACCATTCACAGTGACCTCAACCCCCGGGGTTGATGCCAATAGATCAGATAAGGATGTAGCACCACTTTGTGTGATTTGTTCAGCGGTCAAAATAGTGACATCAGACAGTACCGCCTTGGCTGCCGTCGGAATCCGCGTCGCAGTGACGACGATTTCATCCAGCGTAAATTCAGCCGGGGGCAGCAGGGCTTGGGTATTCGCCAGGGCGTTGGCAGAGAGGGCTGCCAACAAGGCAGCGGCAAGCGTTGTGTGTTGCATGGAGAACCTTCTTCAATGTCCTGCGACCCCGCAGGATGAACTCAAAACGCGAGTCGAGGAAGGCAACCGCCGTCACAGTCTCTGGAATCGCCGCCCCGCGACCCGCGCACCTTGCGTCCTGGCCGGTCTCCGGGCTTGCGCACAAGTCATTCGCCTTCCCGTCCCGAAGAACAGTGGCTATCAAACGACCGTTTAGCGCTTACCGTTGCGGGGGCAGCTGCGGCATTGAGATCAGAAAACCTCGCACCGCATTCCCGTTTCACCCTTGAAGGGCACCAGAAGCGGGGCCGATTGTAGCACCCGTAACCGGGGCTTCATGATTGACCTAGATCAATCGACGCGATAACCGCCGCGTTTAAGTCGCTGCACGATCTGCTCGACGCTGGCGGTGCCCTCACCGCCCGCGCACAGAAAATCGTGGAATAAGGTGCTGTGATAACTGCCGGGCACGCGGGCACGAATGGCGTCCCAGCGGGCTGCGCGGTTTTTTGACCAG
>VGVU01000138.1 GCA_016873905.1 Betaproteobacteria bacterium
ATTCCTGGCAACGAGATGGCCGAGGCGGAGGCGCGGATTGACGCCATGGCCGGCGTGATTGCCACACATTGTGATCTGGACCGATTGGAGGCGTTGGCGCAATTGGCTGCGCCCTTGCCCCCGGTCGCCGCGCCCGCAGGCCTTGAGGATACGGCTGCTGGATTACGGGTGGGTTACCTGTGTGATCGCGCCTTCGGTTTTTATTATCAGGAAGATCTGGATACGCTGCGCGCGGCGGGGGTGACGCTGATCCCTATCAATGCCTTGACCGAGACGGCGTTGCCCGCGCTGGATGGCCTGCTGATTGGGGGCGGCTTCCCTGAGGTCTTTATCCGTGAACTTGAGGCCAATGTCGCTTTGCGCACCCAGTTGCGCACGGCGATTGAGGGAGGGCTCCCGACCTATGCTGAATGCGGGGGGCTGATGTATCTTGCCGACACCCTCGTGTGGGGCGAAACGCGCGGCCGCATGGTGGGTGTCGTACCGGCGCGGGTGACCATGGGCGATCGCCCGGTTGGGCGCGGTTATGCGACCTTGCGCGGGACGGGTGTGTCGCCGTTAGCGGCCCGGGATGTGGAATATCCTGCACATGAATTCCACTACTCCTCGCTGGGAGCGCTTCCGCCGGACGCGGTGTTGGCGTATGACATCGTCCGGGGACAGGGGGTTGACGGTCGTCAAGATGGTTTCGTCCACAAGAATCTGCTGGCATCATACTGCCACCGTCGTGGCACCGGCCCGCAAGGCTGGATTGCCCCATTTTTGAAGTTGTGCGCCAAGCAGCGCACCCGTAGTGATTGAAAGGAATGACAGCATGTTGAATGTGACTGAATCCGCCGCCGAACAGGTCCGCCAGGCCGCCAGCCAGAGTGGTGCCGATGATATGGCCTTGCGCGTAGCAGCACGGATGAATGACGAGGGCATGATTGAATTTGGCCTCGGTTTTGACGAGATCGCCGAGAACGATATCGTCGTTGATGCGCATGGCGTGAAGGTGCTGGTGGCACCGTCCAGCCAGGTCTTGTTGATGGATGTAACCCTGGACTTCAACGAAGTGGCGCCGGGCGAAATGAGCTTTGTCTTCCTGAAGGCCAGTAGCGGCGGTGGCTGCGGCAGCGGGGGCGGCAGTCGGGGCGGCTGCGGTGGCTGCGGTAGCAGCGGTAGTTGCGGTAGCTGAGATTCGACTGTCGTGCCCGTTGTTGTGATTGCCTGAAACTAGAGTCTCGAGCTGTGAACTATCTACCTATCTTCATGGATTTGCGTGACCGTGCCACCCTCGTGGTGGGCGGTAATGAACTGGCGGCCCGTAAGGCGGGTCTTCTTCTGTCAGCCGGGGCGCGCATCGAAGTCGTCTGCCCTCGGCCGCTGGCGTCTGCGTGGGCCGAATTGCCCGGGCAGGACCGTATCCAACATCGACGGGAAGACTTTGCGCCCCCGCATCTGGATGGCAAGTTGATCGTGATCGCGGCCAGTGGCGATACGGATCTTGACCAGACGATCTCCGAGGCGGCCCGCCAGCGCGGCATTCCGGTCAATGTGCCCGATCGGCCGGGGCTCTGCAGCTTCATTTTGCCGTCCATCATTGATCGTTCGCCGATTGTGGTGGCGGTGTCCAGCGGGGGCGATGCCCCCGTCCTCTCTCGCCTCCTGCGGGCCCGTCTGGAAACGCTGATTCCGGCTGCTTACGGCCGCCTGGCTGCGTTGGCCGGGCGTTTCCGTGAGCGCGTGCGGGGGGCGATTGGCCAAGGGGATGAGCGCCGCAAATTCTGGGAGAAGGTGTTTTTATCGCCCGTGGCCGAGATGGTCTTTTCGGGCCGCGAGGCCGAAGCGGAGGCGCGTCTTGAATCCATGCTGACCGACAGCGCAACGCGGGCTCCCGTGGGTGAGGTCTATTTGGTTGGCGCCGGTCCGGGCAACCCGGATTTGTTGACTTTCCGTGCCCTGCGCCTGATGCAGCAGGCCGATGTGGTGGTCTATGACCGTCTGGTGTCGCCGGCGATCGTCGAGATGTGTCGCCGCGACGCAGACCGCATCTATGTCGGCAAGGAGCGGGATAACCACGCCCTGCCGCAGGACGAGATCAACCTGCTTCTGGCGCGCTTGGCCCTGGAGGGCAAACGGGTGCTGCGCCTCAAGGGGGGCGATCCCTTCATCTTCGGGCGCGGTGGCGAAGAGATCGAGACCCTGCGCGAGCACGGTGTTTCCTTCCAGGTCGTGCCGGCGATTACTGCCGCTGCCGGGGTGGCCTCTTATGCCGGCATTCCGCTGACCCATCGTGACTATTCGCAGGCTCTGGTCTTTGTCACCGGTCATCTCAAGGACAACAGCATGGACCTCGACTGGGACATGCTGGCTCGCCCGCACCAGACCATCGTTATCTACATGGGCCTCAAGGGTTTGTCGCACCTCTGCGCCAAGATGATGGAGCATGGTCTCGCGCCGGATACCCCGATCGCGGTGGTGCAGCAGGGTACGACACTGAACCAGAAGGTGGTGATCGGCGCCCTGTCCAATATGCCGGAGAAGGTCGAGGCGGCGGCGCTCAAGGCCCCGACCTTGATCATCATCGGCCAGGTTGTGAGGCTGCATGACAAGCTGTCCTGGTTCAACCCCGAGGGGGTGCCGACGACGGTTACCCCGCTGGACACCCCGGCTCACCTCGACCTGTAGATAGATTCGTACCATTTATCGACGCGTTACGGTGGATGGACAATCCGTTCACCGCTAACAAGAGGATATGCCAATGCGTTGGGTGAGCGTGCGAGTTGGGCGATGGCTGGTCGCGGGGTCGCTGGGCCTGTTCTGTCTGGGATGGGCGTTGCTGTCCCGGGCAGAGGTTCGCGATCCGCAAACCCATTTCTTTCAGGCCAAGTTTGGCGATTTGCCCGCCGATCTGGCCACGGCTCGGCAGGAGGGAAAACGCGCCATCCTGCTCGCGTATGAGATGGATGACTGCCCCTTCTGTGATCGGATGAAGCGGACGGTCCTGAATCAATCCCAGGTGCAGGCCTATTTCCGTGAACATTTT
>VGVU01000139.1 GCA_016873905.1 Betaproteobacteria bacterium
CTTGCCGTGCCCTGCGCCAGAAGGTCCTTCAAGAGGGGCAGACAGGCCCGCAGTTCGGCCTCCAGCGTCCAGGGCGGATTAATGATCACAAGGCCACTGCCATACATCCCGTACTCGCCCACGACCGGTTTGTACACCTCCAGACGGACATCCAGCCAGCTCTGAGCCACCCCGCGCAGGCGTTCCGGCAAGCGTTGCGCATCGGCGCGTCCCAGAAGCGGGTACCAGATGGCGTAGATCCCGGTCGCAAAACGCTTCAGGCTGTCCTTCAAGGCCTCGACCACATGAAGGTAATCGCTTCGCTCTTCATACGACGGGTCAATCAAGGTCAGGGCGCGGCGCGGCGGCGGCGGCAACAGCGACTTCAGACCCGCGAAGCCATTCCCCAGCGTCACCTGGACACGGCGCTGACCCTGAAAGGTACGCCCCAACAGCTCGATATCGGTCGTGTGCAGCTCAAATAGACGCATCCGATCCTCGGGCCGCAGCAATTGCCGTGCGAGATAGGGCGAGCCAGGATAGAGCTTGAGGTCTCCGGAGGGATTCAGGGCGCGGATCAAATCGACATAGTCCGCGAGGGGCTCGGGCAGATCAGTCTGCTTCCAGAGCCGGGCAATACCCTGTTCGTGTTCCGCATTTTTGGTGGAATAGCCCGCATCCAGACCGTAAACCCCGGCCCCGGCATGCGTATCAATATACCAATAGGGTTTATCCTTCTGATTCAGATAACGCAACAGGCGAACCAGGACAAGATGCTTGAGGACATCGGCATGGTTTCCGGCGTGAAAGGCGTGGCGGTAACTCAGCATTGGAGTGGACTCAACGCGCCGCCCCTTGCGCCGCCTCTTGCAACAGTCCCTCGATCCGGTCAGCTGGAATAAAACCAGGGGCACGGTGACCGTTGGTAAAGATCAGGGTCGGGGTTCCGTTCACCCGCATCTTCTGGCCCAGCGCCATGACGGCATCCAGAGGGTTGGCGCAGTCGCCCTTGTTGCTGGGCAGATCACCCTTCAGCATATAGTCGGTCCAGGCCTGACCACGGTCGGCAGCGCACCAGATCTGTTTGGACTTGGGGATGGCCGCCGGGTGGGCAATGGGATACAGGAAGGTGTGGATCGTCACATCATCCACCTTGAGCAACTCCTTTTCCAGACGCCGGCAATAAGGGCAATCGGGGTCCGAAAAGACCACCAGACGCCGCTTGCCGTTGCCCTTGACGACCTTGATCGCCTTGTCGAGCGGCAGACTGTCGAACTTCACCCGATTCAATTCATCAATCCGCTCCTCGGTGAGGTTGCGCTCTTTCAGAATGTCGATCAACTCACCGGCAAAGGCATAGGTGCCCTTGTCATTGATGTACACCAGCAAAGGACCCTGCGGGCCGCTCAACACCACCTCGTTCATCCCCGCCATCGGCGCCGGCCGGATTGAAGTGACCTTAATATCGGGGGCAAGTCTCTTGGCGGCCGCGCGCACCGTCGCCTCGTCGGCAGAAGCCGCCGTAGCCAGCATGAAGGCGACCGTAGCGATCCAGGTTCTGGTCATGTCTTGTTCCTTTTTCTCGTTAAATCATTGCACAGCGTGGCGCATCAGGGCCTGTTTCAGAGGGCCAAAGGCATCCACAGCCGTCATGCCCGTGTTGCGCCAGACCCCGAAGGGGGCGCCCAACTCGTAAAAGGCGCGTTTCAGTTGACCGGTTACGGCCTGCATACCGAATACATCTTCGCGCCGCCGCAGGGCATAGGATTGTAGTCGACCGATCTCGCCGGGATCACCTCCCCGCGCCAACATTTCGGCGAGCAGGCGCGAATCCCGAAACCCCAGATTCACGCCCTGCCCAGCCAAGGGATGCACGGTATGTGCCGCATCACCCAGCAGGACCAGGCCTGGCCGAACCCACTCGTGAGCCAAGCGGCGCCTGAGCGGAAAGGCCTGCGCCGGCGTTATCAGGCGCAAGGCGCCCAGGGCATGATCGCCCGCCTCGGCCACCTCCCGCGCCAAAGCCTCGGGCGATTGAGCAAGGCGTGCCGCCACGGCCTCGGTCGGCGTAGACCAGACAATAGACAGGCGCCGTCCCGGAAGGGGTAAATAGGCCAGAATCCCGTCAGGCCGGAACCATTGCCAGGCAATCCCGCGATGCGGCCGCTCGCACTCAAAATTGGCCACCACGCCCGACTGGTGATAGTCCTCAACATCCAGGCCAATGCCCGCCTGCTGGCGCAGCCAGGAATTCGCACCCTCTGCCGCGACCAGCAGACGGGCCTCCAGATCGACCCCTGCACCGCCAAAACAGAGCCGGTGCGCCATCCCGGCCTCGCCCCAGGCAACGGCAACCGGCCGTTCCCGCACGATGGAGACTCCGCGCGCCTGCAAGGCCTGCCAGATCTGCCATTGCAAGCCCCTGTTCTCGGCGATGAAGGCCAGGGCCGGCAGCCCCGTCTCCAGGGCATCAAAGGTCAAACGCCCCGCCGCATCCCCGTGCACCCGCATGGCATGGACCGCTTGCTGGCGCAAGTTATCGTCCCAGCCGCCAAGGCCCCGCAACCAATCCACATTACCGGGCGAATAGGCATAGATGCGCGCATCCCAGGCCTCTATCGGTGCCGTTGGGGGCTGCATTTCCACCAGCGTGACCGTATGCGGCCCGTGGCTCAGGGCCAGGGCCAAGGCCGCCCCATTAAGGCCACCGCCGATAATGACGATGTCACATTTACGCACGCTTCCTACCATGTCCGCGCCCCATGCATCATCTTGCGCGCAAAAACATTCTTGAGCACCGGCACGAGGTCCAGCGCCGTCAGGGCGGCCCCGCGCAGGCCGGCGATCAGCGGCGGATCATGGGCGAACACATCCACCAGAAAATCGGTCATATGCGCCCCGGCCGACACATCGGCGCCGCGTGCCCGGGTATAACGCAGCAAGAGATCGGCCCCGTCCAGAGGCCCCTGCGCGCTGTCGAGAAGGCATTCCGCCAGTTGCCAGGCATCGCGCAGACCGAGGTTAAATCCCTGCCCGGCCACCG
>VGVU01000140.1 GCA_016873905.1 Betaproteobacteria bacterium
TTGGTGGCGACCGTGCTTCTGGTGCTGGTCCTGGTGCCGGGGATTGGCCGCGAAGTGAAGGGCAGTTTGCGCTGGATCAGCCTTGGCCCGCTGGGCAATTTCCAGCCATCGGAACTGATGAAGCTGGCCACGGTCATTTATGCGGCGGATTACACGGTGCGCAAGGCCGCGCTCATGGGCAGCATCCAAAAGGGCTTTCTGCCGATGTTCCTGGTCATGCTGCTGATTACCGGCCTGTTGCAGATGGAGCCGGATTTGGGGGCCACACTGGTTATCGTGGCCATCGCCATGGGCATCCTGTTTCTAGGGGGCCTGAATCTGCGCCTGTTCCTGGTGTTGCTTCTGCTGATGGTGGCCGGAGTGGTTTTGTTGATCAAACACGAGCCTTATCGCCTGATGCGGGTAATGAACTATCTGGACCCGTGGATGGATCCTCTGGGTGCGGGATATCAGATTACGCACGCCCTGATGGCGGTGGGGCGTGGCGGTTGGCTGGGCGTGGGTCTGGGCGAGAGTGTCGAGAAACTGTCTTATCTGCCTGAGGCGCACACGGATTTCCTGATTTCCATTCTTGGTGAAGAACTGGGCGCGCTGGGGATCTTGGTGGTCATCGGCCTTTTTGCCTGGGTGATCTGGCGGGCCATTTCCATCGGTTGGCAGGCCTCCCTGATGGGGCGTAATTTCCAGGCCTTGGTGGCGCAGGGGGTGGCGGTCTGGCTGGGTGCCCAGTGCTTCATCAACATCGGGGTCAATCTGGGGGCCTTGCCGGCCAAGGGACTGACCCTGCCGCTGATGAGCTATGGCGGATCGGGCCTGCTGGTCAATTGTCTGGCTATTGCCTTGGTGTTGCGGGTCGATTATGAGAACCGGCTGTTGATGCGCGGCGGGAGGTTGGCATGAATCGTCACGCCCTGATCATGGCCGGTGGGACGGGTGGGCATGTGATCCCCGCCCTGGCGGTGGCCGAGGTCCTGCGCACTCGCGGCTGGCGTATCACCTGGCTTGGCACCGCTGTTGGGATAGAGGCCAAACTGGTTCCGGCCCGAGGCATTCCGCTGGAGACCCTGGCGATGGCCGGGGTGCGTGGCAAGGGCGTGATGCGTCTGGCCCTGTTGCCGTTGCAGCTCTTGCGGGCCTTCTGGCAGGCCCTGCGGATTGTGCGGCGGGTGCGCCCCGCCGTGGTGTTGGGCATGGGGGGTTACGCGGCTTTCCCGGGCGGCATGATGGCCGCGCTGCTGGGCCGGCCGCTGGTTATTCACGAACAAAACGCGCGCGCGGGTTTAACCAACCGCTTGTTGGCCTGCGTGGCGGACCGCATTCTGCTGGGCCTGCCGGGGGCCTTTACGGGCCGCAGCGCCATCCCGGGTTGCCGGGCCGATACGCGGTTTGTGGGGAACCCGGTGCGGGCAGAGATTGCCGCGATGGCCGATCCAGCGCAACGCATGGCGGGGCGAACAGGATCGTTGCGCCTTCTGGTGATCGGCGGCAGCCTGGGGGCTACGGCCTTGAATACTCTGGTACCCCAGGCCTTGGCGCTGATTCCGGAGGCCGAGCGGCCGCAGGTACGGCATCAGGCTGGCGCAAGGCATCTGGAGGCCCTGCAACAGAATTATGCGCAGTGCGGTGTGGCGGGCGAGTGCGTGACCTTCATCGAAGATATGGCCGCTGCGTATGACTGGGCGGATGGCGTGATTTGCCGTGCCGGGGCCTCGACGGTGTCTGAACTGGCGGCCGCGGGCGTGGCGGCGGGCTTCGTGCCATTCCCCTATGCCGTGGACGATCACCAGACGGCCAACGCGCGCTTCTTGGCCGATGCCAATGCGGGTTGGCTGTTGCCGCAATCCAGCCTGACGGCGGAAGCGCTGGCGGCCTGGTTGCGTTCGCTGACCCGGGCGGAACTGGTCGAGCGGGCCTGCCGTGCGCGTGCGCTGGCACAACCGCTGGCGGCGGAGACCGTGGCCGATGCCATGGAGGAGATAGGGCGATGAAACACAAGGTCAAACGGATCCACTTTGTGGGCATCGGCGGCGCCGGCATGAGCGGCATCGCCGAGGTGTTGATTAATCTGGGCTTCGAGGTCAGCGGCAGTGACAAGGCCGAGAGCGCCGTGACACGGCGGTTGGCCGCCTTGGGTGCACGCGTGTATCTGGGCCATGGCGCGGATCAGGTACGGGGTGTCGATGTGATCGTTACCTCGACCGCCGTGCAGGCCGACAACCCTGAGGTTGTGGCGGCACGCGCGGCGCAGATCCCGGTGGTCGCACGGGCGATGATGTTGGCGGAGCTGATGCGCTTCAAACAGGGCATTGCCGTCGCCGGGACGCATGGCAAGACCACGACCACGAGTCTGATCGCAAGCGTGCTGTCGGAGGCCGGCGTGGACCCGACCTTCGTCATTGGTGGCAAGCTCCTGGCCGCCGAGGCCAATGCGCGCCTCGGCCAGGGCGAGTATCTGGTGGCGGAGGCGGACGAGTCGGACGCCTCGTTCCTGCATTTGGCGCCGGTGATTGCTATTGTCACCAACATTGATCAGGACCACATGGAGACCTACGGCCACAGCGTCGAGCGCTTGCATGCGGCCTTCATTGAATTTATCCACCGCTTGCCGTTCTGGGGCATGAGTTTTCTGTGTATTGATGACCCCGGTGTGGCCGCGATCCGCGCTCAGGTGACGCGCCCGGTCATGACCTACGGCCTGTCCGAGGGGGCCGGCATCCAGGCGGTTGATGTGCGCACCGACCCGGAGGGTGGCATGCGTTTTACGGCGCTGCGCAATGGCAGTCGTTCGCCCATTGATATTCGCCTGAACCTGCCGGGCCTGCACAATGTGCGCAACGCGCTGGCCGCCATCGGTGTGGCCTGGGAGCTCAATCTGCCGGATGCGGCGGTGCAAAAGGCCCTGGCCGAATTCCATGGGGTCGGTCGGCGCTTCCAGCGTTATGGCGAGATTGCCCTTCCGCAGGGCGGTCACTACACCCTGGTGGATGACTATGGCCATCACCCGGTGGAGATGGCAGCGAC
>VGVU01000141.1 GCA_016873905.1 Betaproteobacteria bacterium
CGCGTGCACGCCATTCTGGATCGCCATGGCCTGGATTACGCCCTCGACTGGGAGATCGGCGCCCAGCCCTTCCTGACCGGCCGCGGCCCCCTGGTTTCAGCCCTGAGCAATGCGATCCGCGCTGTCACCGACCTGACGCCCACCCTGTCCACGACCGGCGGCACCTCGGACGGCCGCTTCATCATTGATGTCTGCTCAGAGGTCGTTGAGTTCGGGCCGATCAACGCCTCGATCCACCAAATCAATGAATCAGTCGGCCTCGACGAGGTCCGTGCCCTGACCCAAATCTACCGCCAAACGCTGGAGGCCCTGCTTGCCTGATCCCGCCATTGAATGCCAAGAACTCCTGACCGTCCGTGACTGGTTGCGTTACGCCGTATCGCGTTTCAACGCGGCCCATCTGAGTTTCGGCCACGGCGCCGACAATGCCTATGACGAGGCGGCCTGGTTGATCCTGTCCAGCCTGCATCTGCCGGTTGACCAACTCGCGCCCTTTCTGGATGCCCACCTGCTACCGCATGAACGCGCCCTGCTGGCCGAACGCATCCAGCGCCGCGTTGAGGATCGCATCCCGACAGCCTATCTGACCGGCGAGGCCTGGCTGCATGGCCTGCGCTTCGAAGTCACACCCGATGTCATCGTCCCGCGCTCCTTCCTGGCCGGCATGATCCTGAATCATTTAGAGCCCTGGCTGGACGAGACGCAGCCCATCTCCCGCTGTCTGGACCTGTGTACCGGTTCGGGTTGCCTGGCCATCCTGCTCGCCCATGTCTTTGCGGACAGCACGGTTGACGCCATTGATCTGTCGCCCGCCGCCCTCGCCGTCGCCCGCCGCAATATCCATGACCATGGCGTCTCGGATCGCGTCCGGCTGATCGAATCGAACCTCTTTACCGAGGTGGCCGGTCAGACCTGGGATCTCATCGTCTCAAATCCACCGTATGTGGACGCCGCCGCCATGCAGGCCCTGCCGAGCGAATATCGCCACGAACCCACCCTGGCTCTGGCCAGCGGCAACGATGGTCTCGACGCGACCCGGGTCATCCTGGCCGAGGCAAAACGCCATCTCAATCCTGGCGGCCTTCTGGTGGTTGAAATAGGCCACAATCGCGCCGCCCTGGAGGCGGCCTTCCCGGATATCTCCTTTACCTGGCCTGAAATCGAAGGGGGCAACGATATGGTCTTTGTCCTCCAGCGCGATCAACTGCCGGACTAACCCGGATATGATCGGCCGCTAATTGTCGCCATCCTTCGCATAAACCCGCCCTATAATCCGCTCCACCCTCTTTTATCAGGATCTGCCATGCAAGAATTTGACCTGTTCATCAATTCCATTGGTGCCTTTTGGTCCGAACTGGCCGGCTTTCTGCCACAGGTTCTTATCGCTTTAGCCCTGCTGTTCATGGGCTGGATTCTGGCCAAGCTGGCCCGCGCCGGAACCATGCGCCTGCTGCAAGTTCTCAATTTCGATCGCGCGACCGAAAAATCGGGCCTGGAGTCCTTCCTGCGACAGGCCGATCTGGATGTCTCGGTTGCCCGCATCATCAGCAACCTGATCTACTGGCTCATCATCCTGGTCATGATCGTGACGGTGGCGAACTCGCTGGGCCTGTCCATGGTGGCCGAGCTGTTCAACCGTGTCGTGCTCTACATCCCCAATGTCATTGTCGCCATCCTGGTCCTTGTGTTCGGTACCATCCTGGCCCGCTTCATCAACCGCATTATCTTTGCTTGGCTCAATAACATTGGCTTCTCGGGCGCCCTGACCGTATCCACCTTCTCTGAATACGCCATCATCGTGTTCGTGTTCTTTGCGGCCGTCGAGCAACTGCAGATTGCCAATGAACTCATCACGGCGGCCTTCATCATTGCCTTTGGCGCCGTCGGTCTCGCCTTTGCCATCGCCTTCGGCCTTGGCGCCAAGGATGCCGCCCAGCGCAGCATCGAAAAGATCCTCAATAAAGATTAATTCCATGCCCGGCCGCCGCGCCCTGTTTCTCGTGGCGGCCTTATGGGCAAGCGGGTTGTCCAGCAACTGGACGATGGCGGCGGCCCCACCACCGGGCCTCGATCCCGCCGGCCTCAAGGCCTGGACCCAGTACCAAAAGGAATCCGCACATCGTGCCTTTGCCATTGCCCCCGGCGGCCAGTGGGGTTGGCGTTCCGGCCTGACGGATACCGAGCAAGCCACCGAGGAAACCCTGGCCGCCTGCCGGCAAGAGAACGAGCTGGCCTGTCTCATCTATGACCTGAACGGCCGCAAGATGCTCACCTCGGCGCGTTGGGAACAGGCATTGGCGCCCTATCCGGTGACATCCCCAGACGCACTCCCCCCGGTGGGCACCCGGCGTGCTCAGCGCTTCCCGGACCTGCGCTTGCAAACACCCGAGGGACAACCCGTCCCCCTTGCCCAACCCGGCATTCGCGTGACGGTTTTGCATTTCTGGGGCTCTTGGTGCCCCCCCTGCGTGAAGGAATTACCCAGCCTGGATCTGGCCCAAAGACAGCTCGCCAAGGACAGCGCTATTCGCTTTGTTCTGGTCCCCCTGCGCGAACCCATGGCCACCAGTCAGGCCTGGCTGCAGTCACGCAAACTGAATCTGAAACTGGTCCTGCCCGAAACCGCCGCATCCACCACCCTCCGCCTCCGTGATGGCAAGACCCTGGCTGACCGACAAATCGCCCCGGTCTTCCCGACCACTTACATCCTGGACGGTCGTGGCACGGTCCTTTTTGTGCAACATGGGCCCATCCACGACTGGGCGAGCCTCGTCCCCATCCTGCGCCACGCCGCACAACACGCCGGCCGGCCATAAAAAACGGCGGCCTGAGCCGCCGTTCTGGAATGGACGCAAAACGCGCTAATCCACCTCTTCCCAACCGGTGATCATGGCCTTGATGTGGGCTGTCGGGGTGTGGCCTGCCGTGGTCAGATAGACATGGGCAATCAGGAAGATCAGCATCATGAAGGCCGCCGCTGCGTGCAGGA
>VGVU01000142.1 GCA_016873905.1 Betaproteobacteria bacterium
CTGGTGACGCGCGCGGGCCCGGGCACCAAGGTGGTCTGTCTCGGCAATATTGCGCAGATTGACACGCCTTATCTGACCGAAGGAAACTCGGGCCTGACCTTCGTGGTTGACCGCTTCAAGGGCTGGGATCACTCCTGCCACATTACGCTGGCGCGCGGCGAGCGTTCGCGTCTGGCCGATTACGCATCGCAAATCTTGTAAGGGTGGATCTTGACGATTCTGGTGACCGGGGGCGCCGGGTTTATTGGCGCCAACTTTGTATTGGACTGGCTGGCCGCTCACGCTGAGCCCGTCGTCAATCTCGACAAGCTCACTTACGCGGGCAATCTGGAGAATCTCGCCAGCCTTTCCGGCGACACGCGGCATGTGTTTGTGCACGGCGACATCGGTGACCGGGCCCTGGTCGATCGTCTGCTGGCAGAGCACCGGCCCAGGGCCATCGTCAATTTCGCCGCCGAGTCGCATGTTGACCGCTCCATTCACGGCCCCGAGGACTTTATCCAGACCAATGTGGTCGGCACTTTTCACTTGCTGGAGGCTGCGCGTGGCTACTGGGGTGAACTGAGCGGCGCAGAGCGGAGCGATTTTCGCTTCCTGCATGTCTCGACCGACGAGGTTTACGGCTCGCTGGGCCCCAATGACGCGCCGTTTACCGAGACCACGCCCTATGCGCCCAACAGCCCGTACTCCGCCAGCAAGGCGGCGTCCGACCATCTGGTGCGGGCCTATCACCACACCTATGGCCTGCCGGTCCTGACCACCAATTGCTCGAACAACTACGGGCCCTATCAGTTCCCGGAAAAGCTGATCCCGCTGATGATCCACAATGCGCTGACGGGCAAGGCCTTGCCGATCTACGGCGACGGCATGAATGTGCGCGACTGGTTGTTTGTCTCTGACCACTGCGCCGCGATTCGTCGCGTCCTTGCGGCCGGCACGCCGGGTGAGGTGTACAACATCGGCGGCTGGAATGAGATGCCGAACCTGGACATTGTGCACACGATTTGTGGCCTGCTGGACGCGATGCAGCCCGATGCCGCCGGGCCGTACAGTCGATTGATCACCTATGTGCAGGATAGGCCCGGCCATGATCGCCGCTACGCCATCGACGCCACCAAGATCCACCGCGAGCTGGGCTGGCGGCCGGCGGAGACCTTCGCCACGGGCATCGCCAAGACCGTGCGTTGGTATCTGGAGCATCAGGACTGGGTGGCCAACATCGTCTCGGGCGAATACCAGGGCTGGACTGAAAAGAATTACGGGGGGCGCGCATGAGTCTGAATCGGTCCCGCAAGGGCATTCTTCTCGCGGGCGGCTCCGGCACCCGCCTGCATCCGGCGACGCTGGCGATGTCCAAGCAGCTCTTGCCGGTGTACGACAAGCCGATGGTGTATTACCCCCTGTCCACCCTGATGTTGGCGGGGATGCGCGAGATCCTGCTGATCTCCACGCCGCAGGACACGCCGCGTTTTCAGCAATTATTGGGCGATGGCTCACAGTGGGGCATTGACCTTCAGTATGCCGTGCAACCCTCGCCGGATGGCCTGGCGCAGGCCTTCATCATCGGCGAGGAGTTTCTTGCCGGCGCGCCCTCGGCGCTGGTGTTGGGCGACAACCTGTTCTATGGCCATGATCTCGCCCGTCGCTTGAAGTCGGCGATGGCGCGGGAGGCGGGTGCTACGGTGTTCGCCTATCCGGTCACGGACCCGGAACGCTATGGCGTGGTTGAGTTCAATGCCGCCGGTCAGGCGATCAGCATCGAAGAAAAACCGGCTCGGCCCAAGAGCCGTTATGCCGTGACGGGGCTGTATTTTTATGACCCGAGCGTGGTCGAGCTGGCCAAGGGCATGAGGCCTTCGGCGCGCGGCGAGCTGGAGATTACCGATGTCAACCGGCAGTATCTGGAGGCCGGCACGCTTCAGGTGGAGGTCATGGGACGCGGCCATGCCTGGCTTGATACAGGCACGCATGACTCGCTTCTGGAGGCCTCGCAATTTATTCAGACCCTGGAAAAGCGCCAGGGCCTCAAGATCGCCTGCCCCGAGGAGGTTGCCTGGCGTTCGGGCTGGATTGATACAGAACAGATGCGTCGCCTCGCCGAGCCGCTGGCCAAGAGTGGTTATGGTCGTTATCTGCTGGCGCTGCTGGAAGACAGGATTTTTTGATGCAGGCGATCGAGACCCCTATCCCCGGCGTCTGGGTGCTGGAACCCAAGGTATTCGGCGATGCGCGGGGCTTTTTCTTCGAGAGCTGGAACGCCCGTGGGTTTCGTGAGGCGACCGGTGTTGCGACGGATTTTGTGCAAGACAACCATTCGCGCTCGGCCCGGGGCGTGTTGCGTGGCTTGCATTATCAGATTCAGAACCCGCAGGGTAAGCTGGTTCGCGTGGTGCGCGGGGCGGTGTTTGATGTGGCGGTGGATCTGCGGCGCTCTTCGCCCACCTTTGGGCGCTGGTTTGGCGCTGAGTTGAGTGAGGAAAACCAGCGCCAGATGTGGGTGCCGCCCGGCTGCGCGCATGGCTTTGTGGTGCGCAGTGAATTCGCCGATTTCCTGTACAAGGCGACTGATTATTACGCGCCAGAACACGAGCGCTGTATTGCCTGGAACGACCCCACCCTCGGCGTCGATTGGGGCATTGCCGAGCCGGTCTTGTCCGCCAAGGACCGTCAGGGCGTGGCCTTTGCGGTCGCGGAAACCTACTTATGAGGATACTGGTCACCGGCGGCAACGGTCAGCTGGGTTGGGAGCTGCAACGCACGCTGGCCTGTCTGGGCGAGGTGGTGGCGCCGGGGCGGGCCGGGCTGGACATGAGCCAACCGGAAACGCTGCGGGCGGCGGTGCAGGCTCTGAGACCGCGCCTGATTGTGAATGCGGCGGCCTACACGGCGGTGGATCGTGCGGAATCGGAGCGTGACCTGGCCTACGCGGTGAACGCCGAGGCGCCGCGGGTGCTGGCCGAGGTCGCCGCCGAGCTGGGCGCGAC
>VGVU01000143.1 GCA_016873905.1 Betaproteobacteria bacterium
GGAGCGACCTTGGCCAGGTTGGGGACGCGACGCGACATGCGGTCGATGTCGGCCATGGTGAAGTTGACGCCGGCCTCGTGCGCGGCGGCGAGCAGGTGCAGCACGGTGTTGGTGGAGCCGCCCATGGCAATGTCCAGCGCCACCGCGTTTTCAAACGCCGAGAAGGTGGCAATGGCGCGGGGCGTGGCGGTGAGGTCGTCCTGTTCGTAATAGCGGCGGGCCAGATCGACGGCCAGGCGGCCAGCGCGCAGGAATAGTTCCTTGCGGTCGGCGTGCGTGGCCAGCAACGAGCCGTTGCCGGGCAGGCTCAAACCCAGCGCCTCGGTCAGGCAGTTCATGGAGTTGGCGGTGAACATGCCGGAGCAGGAACCGCAGGTGGGGCAGGCGGAGCGCTCGGTGGCGGCGACTTCGGCATCAGAACAGTGCGAATCGGCGGCCTGCACCATGGCATCCACCAGATCGAGCTTGATGGTCTTGCTGTCCCACACCACCTTGCCGGCCTCCATCGGGCCGCCCGAGACAAAGACCACGGGAATGTTGAGGCGCAGCGCGGCCATCAGCATGCCGGGGGTGATCTTGTCGCAGTTGGAGATGCAGACCAGCGCGTCGGCGCAATGCGCGTTGCACATGTATTCGACGCTGTCGGCGATGAGGTCGCGGCTGGGCAGGCTGTAGAGCATGCCGCCGTGGCCCATGGCGATACCGTCATCCACGGCGATGGTGTTGAATTCCTTGGCCACGCCGCCGGCGGCCTCAATCTCGCGCGCCACCAGTTGGCCCATGTCCTTCAGGTGGACATGGCCGGGCACAAACTGGGTGAAGGAGTTGGCAATGGCGATGATGGGCTTGTCAAAATCGCCATCTTTCATGCCGGTCGCGCGCCACAAAGCGCGAGCGCCCGCCATGTTGCGGCCTTGGGTGGTGGTGCGGGAACGGTAAGCAGGCATCGTCTAAGCTCGGCTGGATATAATCGGGCGCATTCTAGCGCAAAGGCCACGGTTCACCATGCTCATCTACCCGCAGATTGACCCTGTTATGGTCCAGATTGGGCCGCTCGCGGTGCACTGGTACGGCATGATGTATTTGCTCGCCTTTGCAGCCTTCGTGTGGCTTGGACGGATGCAGGCGCGGCGGCAGCCGGAGAGGGGTTGGGACGCGCAGCAAATTGATGAACTGCTGTTTGCCGGTGTTCTTGGCGTTATCGTCGGGGGACGGCTGGGCGAGGTGATCTTTTACCAGCCAGGCTATTTTGCCGAGCATCCGCTGGAGATCTTCGCGATTTGGCAGGGCGGCATGAGTTTTCATGGCGGTTTTATCGGTGTGCTGATCGCCCTGGCCTGGTTTGCCCGGAAAACCGGGCGCAGTTTTCTGCAAGTGGGCGATTTTGTCGCGCCCTTGGTGCCCCTGGGGCTGGCCTTCGGGCGTCTGGGTAATTTTATCAATGGCGAGTTATGGGGGCGCGAGGCCCCGGCCGATTTGCCCTGGGCGATGCTTTATCCGCATGTGGATAACCTGCCGCGCCATCCGTCCCAGATTTACCAGATGGCGGGTGAAGGCGTGCTGTTGTTTGTGCTGTTGTGGTTGTACGCCCGGAGGCCTCGCGCCACTGGCGCCGTCTCGGCCTTCTTCCTGATTGGTTACGGCAGCCTGCGCTTCGGGGCGGAGTTCTTCCGCAATCCCGATTCGGGCTTCCTCGGCTATTTGCCGCTGGGCCTGTCCACGGCGCAATGGCTTTGCGTGCCGATGGTGCTGGCGGGTGCGTGGTTGCTGCGGCGGGCGCGGGGGTTATAGGTCGCTGGCCTCGGCCGCGCGGAGGGTGTTTTCCAGCAGGGTGGCGACGGTCATCGGCCCTACGCCGCCCGGAACCGGGGTGATCCAGGCGGCACGCTCGGCGGCTGGGGCGAATTCGATGTCGCCGCAGAGACGGCCATCGGCAAGGCGATTGATGCCAATATCAATGACCAGGGCGCCAGGCTTGATCCATGCCCCTTTGACCATTTCCGGCCGACCCACGGCGGCAACGACGATGTCGGCGCGACCGACATGGGCGGCCAGATCGGTCGTGCGGCTGTGGCAAACGGTTACGGTGCAACCGGCCAGCAAGAGTTCCAGCGCCATGGGTCGGCCGACATGGTTGGAGGCGCCCACAACGACAGCGTCTTTCCCGGCCAGGCTGACCCCGGTGTGCTCGATCAGCTTGATGACGCCGTAGGGGGTGCAGGAACGCAGGGTGGGCGTACGCACGGCGAGACGGCCGATGTTGTAGGGGTGAAAACCGTCCACATCTTTGCCCGGTGCGATGGCCTCGATGACGGCCTCGTCGCTGATGTGGGCGGGGAGTGGGGCCTGAACCAGGATGCCATGCACGGCGGGATCGGCGTTGAGTTGCGCGATCAGGGTGAGGAGTTCGGCCTGGGTTGTGGTCGGTGGGAGGTCGTAGGCCAGCGAGTGGACGGCGGCCGTTTCGCAGGCGCGGCGTTTGTTGCGGACATAAATGCTGGAGGCCGGATCGCTGCCGATCAGAATGACGGCCAGACCGGGGCGGGATTTTCCGGCGGCGACACGCGCCTCGATTCGGGTGCGGAGTTGTTGCAACAGGGATTCGGCGATGGATTTTCCATCAATGAGGCGGGCGGTCATGATTTGTTTCCGGCAAGTGTCCAATGCCCCTATTGTAACGGCGGGAATGGGGATTACGCAGCGTTCGGCAGGGGTCTTGCGTTGCGTTCGACAGGGCGCGCGGGTATAGTTCGGCACCCCGTCGGGGTGTAGCGCAGCCCGGTAGCGCGCCTGCTTTGGGAGCAGGATGTCGGAGGTTCGAATCCTCTCACCCCGACCATTTCTGGGCTTCGCCCCTTTACCCCCTTTGTTGACTGCCCGTAGCTCAACTGGATAGAGCACCAGCCTTCTAAGCTGGGGGTTACAGGTTCGATTCCTGTCGGGCAGGCCAAATCTCCTGCATCTCA
>VGVU01000144.1 GCA_016873905.1 Betaproteobacteria bacterium
ACATAGTCTTCCGGGATATTGGGCAACTCAAAATTGACCACTTGCGGCAGTTGGTCAATGTCGATGCCACGCGCAGCAATGTCCGTCGCTACCAGCACCTGCAAGGTCCCGTCCTTGAACTCGGCCAGGGCCCGGGTGCGCGCTGCCTGGCTCTTGTTGCCATGGATGGCCGCGGCCGGAATCTTGTCCTTGAGCAGTTTTTCGGCCAGCTTGTTCGCGCCATGTTTGGTGCGGGTAAAGACCAATACCTGCTGCCAGTTGTGATGGCGAATCAGATGCGACAAAAACTCCTTCTTGTGCAGTTGCGGCACCAGATGCACCGATTGCTCCACGCTCTCGGCCGCCGTATTGCGGCGCGCCACCTCGACGCTGCCGGGGTTGTTGAGCAGGGTCTTGGCCAGGGCGCGGATGTCGTCCGAGAAGGTTGCCGAGAACAACAAGGTCTGACGCTGCTTCGGCAGGATCGCAATCACCTTGCGGATGTCGCGAATGAAGCCCATGTCCAGCATGCGGTCGGCCTCATCGAGGACCAGGATCTCAACCCCGGACAGGTCCACCGTGCGCTGGCTGACATGATCGAGCAGGCGACCGGGCGTAGCGACCAGGATATCGACACGACCCCGCAGGGTCTTGAACTGCGGGTTGATATTGACACCGCCGAACATCACCATCGAGGTCAGCGTCGCATATTTGCCATAGGTCTGTACGGACTCCTCCACCTGCGCGGCGAGTTCGCGCGTCGGCACCAGGATCAGGCAACGCGGGCGGCCCGGCTTGGGAACCAGCGGTTTATCCAGCAGGCGGTGCAGGATGGGGAGGACAAAGCCCGCCGTCTTGCCGGTGCCGGTCTGGGCGGCGGCCAGCAGATCGCCCCCGCCCAGCACCAGGGGAATGGCCTGGGTCTGGATCGGGGTAGGCGCGGTGTAACCGGTGTCCTGGATGGCGCGCAACAACGGCGCGGCCAGGCCAAGGTCAGAAAAATTCGAGGTAACGGGGGAATTCAAGATCAGACTCCTGCAGCGGCCCGCCACACAACTGCAGCGCCAATCGAGGCAGAGAACATACGGAAAGCGAAAAAAGAACGCGCGCCGATTGGCCGGGCGCGCGAAGGGTGCCCATTATACACGCCACAAACGACACGCCTAACGACACACCTAACGCAAAGACGGGCCGAAGCCCGTCCTTGCCGTTGGGAAACGCGCCGAACTAGAGAACCATGCCCGGGTTGTTGCCCATGCCAATGACCTTGGGTTGATTGAGCTTGACCTGTTTGACCACCTTCACATCGCGCAGGTATTCAGCGACCACCTCCCAGATCGGCGTCCCCTTGGCGCCCTCGGCCACCGGCGCCCAGCCGGCCACCTTGTAGGTCTTGTTGGGGTCAACCGCTTTGCCGCGCAAGGTCATGTCGCCAATCCGGTTGCCGATCGTGGCGTTGGGGGTCACGCTGTACTGGATGCCGCCCACGCGCACCATGTCGCCGCCCTGCTGGTAATACGGGTCGGCGTTGAAGAGGTTGTCACACACATCCTCCATGATGGTCTTGATCTGCTCGCCCTTCATGTTCGTCAACGAGGTCTGCGGATAGGTGATCGCCACCTGATCCATCAACTGCTCCATGGTGATGACATCCCCCGGCAGCAGCGAGGTACCCCAGCGGAAGCCCGGCGAGAAGGCCGCATCAGCACCCTTCACCTTCATCAGCGCGTCGCAAATCATCTGATCGTAGGTGCCGTTGAAGTTGCCACGGCGATAGAGCAGGTCTTCGCTGACGGCCAGCTTCTCGGACAGCCGGGCCTCGAACGGCTTGCGGATGGTGTTGATCAGCGCCTCCATCTTCGGATCGGCCGCCAGCAGGTTGGAGAACACCGGCAGCAGGCGATACTTCCAGCCGCGGATCTTGCCGCCCTTGACATCAAAATCCATCACGCCGAGGAACTTGCCGTTGGAACCGGCGTTGGTGACCAGGGTCACGCCACCCGCGTTCTTCACCTCGATGGGTTGCGGCACGCCGTCGTGCGTATGGCCGCCGAAGATGGCGTCGATGCCGGTCACGCGGCCGGCCATCTTGAGGTCCACATCCATGCCGTTGTGCGACAGCACCACAACCACCTGCGCCCCCTTGGCCCGGGCCTCGTCAACGAATTTCTGCATGTTCTCGTCGCGGATGCCAAAGGACCAGTCAGGCACCATCCAGCGCGGATTGGCAATCGGGGTGTAAGGGAAGGCCTGACCGATGATGGCCACCTGTACGCCATTGATGACCTTCATCACATAGGGCTGGAAGACCTGGTCGCCAAAGTCGTTGGTCACCACATTCTGGGCGACGAAATCCACGCCGGCCTTCTTGAAGTCGCCATTGACGATCTCCTGCACGCGCGCCGCACCGTAGGTCATTTCCCAGTGCGGGGTCATCACATTCACGCCCAGGGCGATACAGGCATCGACCATGTCCTGCGCGTTGGTCCACAGCGCCGTGGCCGAGCCCTGCCAGGTGTCGCCACCGTCCATCAGCAAGGAGCCGGGGCGGGTGGCGCGCACCTTGTCCACCAGTGTCTTGAGATGCGCAAAGCCCCCGACCTTGCCGTAGGTACGCGCCGCGGCCTCAAAGTTGAGATAGGTAAAAGCATGAGCGTCCATGCTGCCGGGCTTGACATTGAAGGCCTTGAGCAGATGCTCGCCGACCAGATGCGGTGCGCGGCCAACGGCCCCGGCCACACCCAGATTCACATTCGGCTCGCGGAACCAGATCGGCTTCAACTGCGCGTGGCAGTCGGTCATGTGCATCAGCGACACATTACCAAAGGCCGGCATGTCGTAATAATGCGCAGGGGCCTTGCCGGCCAGCGCCTCGCGGCTATCCAGGGCCAGGCCGCTGGCAGAGGCCGCAGCCAGGACTTGCAAAAATTCGCGACGATTCATTGAGACATTCCTTTACTGGAAAACAAACAGGCCAGG
>VGVU01000145.1 GCA_016873905.1 Betaproteobacteria bacterium
GGCAGCGTGCCGCAGGCCATTATCTGCGCACTGGAAGCCACAGACTTTGAAGACGCCATCCGCAACGCCATCTCGATTGGAGGCGACTCGGACACCATCGCCGCCATTGCCGGCAGCATTGCCGAGGCCCGCTTTAGCATTCCCGAAGACCTCGCCCTCCTGGCCTGGGCCCGCCTGCCCGCAGAGATGCGACGCATCATCGAGCTCTTTTATGCGCGCCTGGCCTAAAGGCTCACGCCATGAGCCTTGGGCTCTCTAAAGTGGGACACCCCATCTTGAGAAAGCCCCGCCATGCCCGCATCCGAATCCGCACCATTGACCCGCGAAACCTGGTTACAGACCGCCGTGACCGAACTGCGCCCATATTTTTCTGCCCGGGGCCATACGCTGCCCCCGGTTCAGGTATCCATTGGCTTCACCAGCTCGGGCATGCGCTCGATGACCGTCGGGCAGTGCTGGCCGACGCTGCTGGCCGCCGACCATTTAAACCACATCTTCATCATTCCGGGGCTGGGTGATCCAGTCGAAATTCTCGATACCCTGGTCCACGAACTGGTCCATGCGGTGCTCGACTGCCATCATGGTCACGGCAAGGAATTCAAAGAAATCGCCCTGAGTGTGGGGCTTGAAGGCCGCATGCGCTCGGCCCATGCGGGGAAGGAACTGCGCGCCAGGCTGACAGATCTGGCCGCGCGTCTGGGCCCCTTACCTCATGCAGCCTTGCACAAACGCCCCCTGGCCACCATCAACACGAAACGGCCCCGCGCCCGCTGCAAGGTGTGCGGCTATGAAGTGCCGATGTTGAAAAAGTTTCTCGACTACGGCCCGCCCCTGTGTCCCCAGCACAAGACCGAGATGGAAAAGATCGGCGACTGGGATGATAGCTTTTTCTAACCGCCGCACCGGTATCGAATGGGAACCTGTCGGCGGCGTTTTTCACGGCCCACGACGGGCAGATCTAGCCTTTTATATCTCGGATATGATGGACTGATGTTGATCTATCGCGTTCATAGGTAAACCTGACAAATGTCACACTCACACCGGCCCTCTCGCACCCTCCGAATCTGCACGCTGACGCTCACCTTGGGGGCCACTGGCGCCGTTTGGGGCGGTGGCATCCATATCCCGGAATATCCCGTCGCCAAAATGCATGTAACGGTCAGCGTAAAACCCGATGGCAGCTATGTCGCGCAGAAAAGCATCTGCTATCGGGTCGATCATCCCCGGCTGATCGCCAAACTCCATACCGAAAAGGTTAGCTATAGCGCGGGCCTGGCCAAACTTAAAGTGACCGATGCCTACACCCAGAAGCCCGATGGGCGACGCATCCCGGTCAATCCCGCCGCCATTCGCGATCAGGACAGCAGCAGCGATACGGACGACGGCTTCAATGACAGACGGGAAGTGGTCATCGTCTTCCAGCAACTCGAAGTCGGCGATCGGACCTGCTACACCGCCACAAAAAACCATCACCTTCCGGTATTCAAGGGGTATTACGAGTTCACGGCCGTGGTAAACCCTTGGGAAGTCGTCGAAGACCTGCAAATCCAGCTCGACCTACCGGCCGGCTATCGCTACGCCACGCGCGGCGGCATGGCCCCGGCCCACGCTGTAACCTCCTTGGGCAATGGCCGCACCCGCTATGCCTTTGCCCATCGCCAGACCCAGAAACTGGACAAGGAACCGAACGCCAATCTTCCGAGTGACTACGCACCAAGCCTGTGGGTCAGCAATTACCACTCGTGGTCCATTCTGGCCAGCGTGTACCGCACCGATCTGAAAGACAAAACCAGGCTCACCCCTGTGCTGCAAAAGCAGGCCGAGCAATTGACCCGTGGGCTAACCGACCCCCGCGCCAAGGCCATCGCCATTTTCCGCTGGGTGCAACAAAACATCCGCTATGTCTCCATCTTGCTGGGACGCGGCGGGGTTGTGCCACACACCGCCAGCGAAGTTCTCGAACACCGCTATGGCGACTGCAAGGACCACAGCATGCTCATGGAGGCCCTGTTACAGGCGGTCGGCATCGAGAGTACGCCGGTGCTGATCTCGACTGATGACAAGTACGAAGTCCCTCCCCTGACGATCGGTACAGCCTTCAACCACATGATCACCTACATCCCCAGCCTGGATATCTACCTGGACGCGACCTCCCGTGAGTCCATGCCCCCGCTGCTGGAACATTACGCCGAAGGCAAATGGGTTCTGCATGTAAAAACCGGCGAGCTGAAACAAACCCCTGTCTCAGCGCCCGAACAAAGCACACAAGACACCGACATCACCCTGAAAATTCAGCCGGACGGCTCATTTATCGGAACCGTCACCAGCAAGGAAACGGGGCATATCGAGACCGAGTCACGAGACTATTACCGCCGCAACCAAGCCAATGATGCCGAGCGCACGGCGAAAGCCATTCAAAAGTATCTGCAAGCAAATGGCGAAACCGGCACGGGCAAGATCATCGCCATGCCAGACCCCAACGACTGGAACACCCCATGGATTTACAGCGCCGAATTCGAAATGGACCCCTTGGCCCCCTTCCCCGGCCCGGGTGCCTTGGCCATCCCCAGTGGTCTATATGGTGGCGTGATTCAGGACCACGCCGAAATCCGGCCACGCAAGGAAATCCGCCGCTTCCCGCACCAATGCAACCGCAAGACGATCATCGAGCGCCACACCCTGGAATTTCCAGCCACGGTCCGGATCACCCACATCCCGCAAGACTTCAACTATTCCGGGGAGTCCGTGAGTTACGCCAGCCAGTACCGCCAGCAAGGAAACACCGTTCAGGTAACGCGTACCCTTAAGCGCGGGCCAGCCACCGCCTACTGCACGGCCAAAGAACACCAGGAATTGAAAGATTTCCACCCCACGCTGCAAAAGGATGTGCGGCAGCAG
>VGVU01000146.1 GCA_016873905.1 Betaproteobacteria bacterium
CCGGACAAGCGTCCCAGGCCGCGACCGCGCGCCAGCTCGGGCAAGAAGGCGGCAATCAGGTTTTCGCCCGTGCCAAAGGCCATATTGCTGACAACGATCAGGGCAACCGCAAGGCCGATCTGCCCCGGCCCGGCCCAGCCCAGCGCCAGCGTTGCTAACGCACAGACCAAGGTGGTCACCAGGAGCATGGGTTTCTTGCGCAACCGGCCCTGTTCTGCGCCACGATCCACCCAGTGGCCCAGCCATGGACCGGTCAACATGATGAGGGCGTAAGACACCGCCAGCGCCCCGCTCCACAACAGGGTCGCCCACGGCGTATTACCGGCGATAACGGCGACAAAATAAGCGCTGTAGATCGCCGTGATAACGACGGTGGTATAGCCCGAATTGGCAAAATCGAACATCGCCCAGGCCCAGGCCTCGCGCCGCTTCACTCCGGGATTCAACACCAGACCCGCCATTCCTGACTCCAACCGCTACAATAGCTGCCACTTTACCGACTAATCCCTCACTGTTCATGTCCGTCGCACGCAAAATTCTGGTTACCTCCGCCCTGCCCTACGCCAACGGCAGCATCCACCTGGGCCATCTGGTCGAATATATCCAGACCGATATCTGGGTACGGTTCCAGAAGATGCGCGGCCATCAATGCATTTATTGCTGTGCCGACGACACCCACGGCGCACCGATCATGCTGCGCGCCGAACGCGAGAACATCACCCCCGAACAACTCATCGACCGCGTCTGGCAGGAGCACAAGCGCGACTTCGACGGATTTCATGTCGCGTTCGACAACTATTACTCGACCAACACCCCGGAGACCCGCCAGTACGCCGACCTCATCTACACGCGTCTGCGCGAGGCCGGGCTGATCGAGGTACGCACCATCGAGCAGTACTTCGACCCCGAGAAGCAGATGTTCCTGCCCGACCGCTTCATCAAGGGCGAATGCCCCAAGTGCCACGCCAAGGACCAGTACGGCGATAACTGCGAGGCCTGCGGCGCAGCGTACCAGCCGACCGATCTGATCAACCCCTACTCGGCCGTCTCTGGTGCCGTGCCGGTGCGCAAGCATTCGGACCACTACTTTTTCAAGCTCTCCGATCCGCGTTGCGCTGATTTCCTCAAGGGCTGGATCACCCCGCCGCAGGTCCAGGCCGAGGCCAGCAACAAACTGGGCGAATGGCTGGCTGGCGGTCTGTCCGACTGGGACATCTCACGCGATGCCCCCTACTTCGGCTTTGAGATCCCGGATGCCCCGGGCAAGTTTTACTATGTATGGCTCGACGCACCGGTCGGCTACATGGGCAGTTTCAAGAATTTCTGTGACCGCAGCGGGGTCGATTTCGATGCCTTCTGGCGGCCCGATTCCGACGCCGAGCTGTATCACTTCATCGGCAAGGACATCCTCTATTTCCACGCCCTGTTCTGGCCCGCCGAACTGCATCACGCCGGCTTCCGCACCCCAACCAGCGTGTTCTGTCACGGTTTCCTGACCGTCAACGGCAGCAAGATGTCCAAGTCACGCGGCACCTTCATCACCGCCGAGAGCTATCTCAAGCACCTCAACCCCGAGTGCCTGCGTTACTACTATGCCGCCAAGCTGAATGGCTCCCTGGAGGATATTGACCTCAACCTCGAAGACTTCTCCGCCCGCGTCAATTCGGACCTGGTCGGCAAGTATGTAAACATCGCCAGTCGCTGCGCCGGATTTATCAGCAAGCGCTTTGGCGGCCAGCTCGGCCCCGTCGATCACGCGGCGACGGCCGAGTTCCAGGCCGCCTTTTCCGAGGGCGTCATCGCTCAAAGCTACGAGTCGCGCGACTTCGCCCGTGCCCTGCGCGAAATCATGCGTCTGGCCGATGCTGCCAACCTCTACATCGCCGAGAAAAAGCCATGGGAAATGGCCAAACAGGAGGGCCGCGAGGCTGAACTGCACACGGTTTGTTCCACCGCGCTGACCCTGTTCCGCGACCTGACGCTCTACCTCAAGCCGGTGCTGCCCGTTCTGGCGGGCGAGGTGGAGGCCTTCCTCAACATCGCGCCGCTGACCTGGAGCGAAGACTGGGCGCCCCTGGCGGCTGGCCACACCATCCGCGAATATCAACACCTGATGGCCCGCATCGACCCCAAACAAATCTCCGCCCTGGTAGAAGAAAACACGCAGAATCTCGCCGCCACCCCGGCACCCGAGCCCTCTCCGGCCCGTCACGCAGAGCATCAGCAACACGCCATCCAACCGATCGCCGACACCATCGGTATCGACGACTTCAGCAAGATTGACCTGCGCATCGCCCGCATCGTCAAGGCAGGCCCCGTTGAGGGCGCCGACAAGCTGTTGCGCCTGGAACTCGATATTGGCGAGGATAAACCGCGTCAGGTCTTCGCCGGCATCAAGGCGGCCTACGCAGCAGAGACCCTGGTGGGCAGACTCACCGTGATGGTCGCCAATCTTGCACCACGCAAGATGAAGTTCGGGATGAGCGAGGGCATGGTGCTGGCCGCCTCCGACGAGCGCGGCGGGCCTTTCCTTTTGGCCCCGGACAACGGTGCCCAGCCCGGAATGCGCATCAAATGAGCATCTCCATCAAGGATATCGACGACATCGAGAAAATGCGCATCGCCGGTCGACTGGCGAGCGAGGTGCTCGACTACATCACCCCCTTCGTGATCCCCGGCGTCACCACGGACAAGCTCGACCAACTCTGTCACCACTACATGGTCCAGGTGCAGGGCTGCGTCCCGGCACCGCTCAACTATGCCCCCGGCGGCCACACGCCCTATCCGAAATCAATCTGCACCTCGATCAACCATCAGGTTTGTCACGGCGTCCCCGGCGACAAGATCCTGAAGGATGGCGACATCATCAATCTCGACATCACCGTCATCAAGG
>VGVU01000147.1 GCA_016873905.1 Betaproteobacteria bacterium
GCGATGAAGGCGTCTTCCGGCACGCCCAACACCTGCGCCACCGCCGCGCGTTTCTGCGTGGCATTGAGTTGCCCGGGGCGAAAGTGGAAGCTAAAACCACGCAGATCCGGATGCGGCAGCGGGTCGCGACTGACGGCTGAAAACCAGGGCTCGGCATCCCCGATCAGGCCCGCGAGTTTGGGCAGGTGCACCGCCTCGCGCCGAACCACAACGGCCAGGGTCTCGATGTCAGCCATTTCAATGCCCGCCAGCGCTGCGGCGAGGGCCGGATGGGCCTCAGCGAGCAAGCGCGCCGTGGCATCAACGGGCGTCGCCAGGGCCAGTTGCCGACAGGTCAACGCGCCTTGCGCCGTCTGGATTGCATAACCGGAATCGGTACGGGTGATGCCCAGTGCGGGGGTACCGGTGCGCACCGTCAGGCCCGTCGTCATGGCCTCGGCCAGACCTTGCAGACCGCCCGCATAACTGTATTTTCGCGGGGCGGTTTTGACACGGGGTTTTTTGCGGAACAGCCAGGCGGCGGGGTAATCCTCGGCCGGTTGCGACAGCACCGCCGCGAAGGCCGGAGCCAACAGACGCTGATAATTGCGAGGCCCGAACAGGCGCCGGTAATAGTCGCCGACGCTGGCCTTCGTCTTGTCGCGCAGGATGCCAAAGGGGAGATGGAACAACAAGGACAGGAAAGACAGTCTCCGCACAGGCGAAACCGTTTGCCCATCCTTGACAAAGTAATAACCCGCCTTCGCGCGCGGCAGCAGACCAGACAACCCGGCGCGGGACTCAAGTTCCGCCAGCAGCGCGCCGTAGGAGTTATAGGCCGTGTGCGCGCCCAGTTCGAGCGCAAAATCCTCCATGGGACGCCAGCTTTCGATACAGCCACCGACGCGGTTCTCCGCCTCGAGAACCAGCACCGAGCGCCCACCCCGCGCCGCGCGCGAGGCCAGCGTCAGGCCGGAGACGCCGGCGCCAATAACAATCAGGTCGTAAGAATGAATAGGCAGGTTTGCGTTCATGATGGGAAGCGTAGTCGCCGTCAGGTATTAAAACGATGGATCAAGCGCCGGTCGCGTTTGGTCGGCCGACCCTGTCGATCGGCGGCCGGATCACGCGCCACGGTGCGCTCCAGAATCGCCGCCGCGCGGGCTGTCTGACTCTCGGTTGTCTCTTCGTAAAGGGTTCGCGCCACGGGAGCCGGACCGCGCTGCAGCGAGAGCCCGGCCACCGTCACTTGCCACTCCAGTTCGGCAATGTGGATGACGAGGCGATCACCGATACGGATCTCTTTTGCCGGCTTGGCGCGCTCGCCATTGACCTTGACCCGGCCACCCTCCACGGCCTGCGTAGCCAGGCTGCGCGTCTTGAAGAAACGCGCTGCCCATAGCCATTTGTCGATCCGCATCCGTTCGGTTTCCATGCCGCGATGGTAGCATCGAAGCCATGAACTGGATGGCTCTCCACGATGCCCTGCTTGACCATTTCGGGCCCCAACACTGGTGGCCTGGAGAGACGCCGTTTGAGGTCATGGTCGGCGCGGTCCTGACCCAGAATACCGCGTGGACCCATGTGGAACGCGCCATCAGCGCCCTGAAGGCCAACGACGCCCTTTCGGTCAGGGCCATCCTGGCGCTGCCGGACACCGAGCTCGCGGCCCTGATTCGTCCCGCCGGCTATTTCAATGTCAAGACGCGACGGCTCAAGGCGCTCTGTCAGTTCCTGCTTGAATGCGGGGTCGCCGAGGCGCCGGAGCAGCTTGCCGAACAGGCGCCTCTGCCGGAGCTGCGTGCTCGCCTTTTGGCGGTGCACGGCGTCGGCGAAGAGACGGCCGATTCGATTCTGCTTTATGCCCTCGGCCTACCCAGCTTCGTGGTCGATGCCTACACACGGCGCAGCTTCACCCGCCTCGGCGGCCTGACCGGCGATGAATCCTATGCGGCCATCCAGCGCCGTTTTCACGCTGAACTGCCCGCTGATCGCCGGCTGTTCAACGAGTTCCATGCCCTCATCGTCGCCCTCGGAAAACACTACTGCCGACCCAAACCGCGCTGTGTCGACTGTCCTCTCCTGGCTGTCTGTCCCCATGCCAAAACCCTGCCCCTGCGGTAAACCCCTGCCCTTTGAACGCTGCTGCGGCCGTTTCATTCACGGTGGCGAGGCCGTGCCCGACGCCGAACACCTGATGCGCTCGCGCTATACCGCCTTCGTCCTGCGCGATGAGGCCTGGCTGCTTGGCACCTGGCACCCAACCACGCGCCCAACCGAGCTGGCACTAAACGAGGAACCTGCCCTGCAATGGCTGGGCCTACAGGTCAAACACTTCGATGTACAAGACACCGACCATGCCACGGTCGAGTTTGTCGCTCGCTACAAGATCAACGGGCGCGCCCACCGCCTGCACGAGATCAGCCGCTTTGAACGCCTGGACGGGCACTGGTTTTATCGTGACGGTGACCTCCGCGAAACATAGACCGGTACAATGGCGGTATCTCGCATTGGAATCACCGTCATGAACGCACCCACCCCTACCCTCGGCAACGCTCAGGAATATCTGGTCATTACGGCCACCGGCGAGGATCGCACCGGCCTGGTCAAGGACTTTACCGCCCGTATCGTCGAGTCAGGCTGCAATATTGAAGAATCGCGCATGTCGGTACTGGGCGGTCATTTCGCCTTCCTCATGCTGCTCTCCGGCCCCTGGAACGCCCTGCAAAAACTGGAGGACCGCCTTGACAGCCTCGGCGCCGATCTCGGCCTGGCCCTCTTGCATAAGCGCACCAGGCACGCCCCACGCAGTCAGCCCATGGTGCCCTACCGAGTCGAAGTCGTATCCATGGATCACCCCGGCATCGTGCACCGTCTGGCTGATTTTTTTGCCGGTCAGGG
>VGVU01000148.1 GCA_016873905.1 Betaproteobacteria bacterium
GCACCGATGCACGCAACACCGGTCGCATCTTTCCCTTTACCGGGGGTTCGCGATTCATTCAAAACGGCGTTCTGACCCCCAACCAGGTCAAGATCTACGCCATCCTCCTGTTTCTCTCTGTCATCGCTGGGGGTCTGTGGCTTATCAGCGTCCGTGGCAACGGGCTCTTCTGGATCGGGCTCCTGGGCCTGTTAATCGGCTGGGCCTACTCGGCACCGCCCCTCAAGCTGAATAGCCGGGGCCTGGGGGAGGCCTGCGTAGCCGCCGGATTCCTGCTCATCGTCGCTGGCGCCGATTTTGTTCAGCGCGGCAGCCTGCATCTGTCACCCTGGCTGATGGGGCTACCCTATGCCCTTCTGGTCACCAACATCCTGTACATCAACCAGTTTCCCGACCGCGAGGCCGATGCGGCGGCCGGTAAACGCCACTGGGTCGTGCGTCTGACGCCGGCGCGCGCAGCCTATGGTTACGGGCTCATCCTTGGCCTGGCCGTCCTAACCCTGATAACGCTGGTCGCCACAGCCTGGCTACCCCTCCCGGCACTCGTGTCCCTGCTGGGCTTCATCCCGGCGGTGGCGGCAGCCCGGCAACTGGTTGCCATGGCAGACACACCCGCTCACCTCGCGCCGGCCATCAAGCAAACCATCGCGGCAGCCCACCTTCAGCCCCTTTTGCTGGCTGTTTCCCTCTGGCTCAGTCCGGCTTCTCCGTGGTGAACGGCACCTCCAACGCGGCACCCGGCAGGCGCAGGGTCAAAACCCAGTCCCCGCGCCCGGAGATGCAGAACGGCAGGGTGGCCTTGACGCGATAGGTGCCGTCCGGACCCGGACGCAAGGTGTAGAGGTTGTAGCCCATGTTCATGCTAACCATGCTGAAATCGGCCTCAACCTTGCCCGGCTTGGGGGGCTTCACCCAGATCTCAAACGGCTTCAGGGGACGAATCTTTTCCGAGACGCCCAGGGTGACTGGCCCATCTGCCGTGGCGGCCGTGCAACCGGCCACCAGATCGGCACAGTTAATGCGTTGTGCCTTGGCTGGCAGGGGTCGGAACTGCTGCCAGAGGACAAATCCTGCCGCGACCAGCACGGTCGCAATGGCCATTCGACTGTAGTTTGATTTCAATACCGACATTGGACCTCCCTTTATGTCTTCCAGGCGCCGCCCTTGACGGCAATGCCTTGCGCGCCGTGCTGGCGAGCGATCTCCAGTGTCTTGGCCGATTGCCCCCCCAGCGCATAAACCGGAATCGGGCAGTCGCGCAGGGTTTGGGCAAAGACCTCCCAACCCAGCGCCGGTTCGCCCGGATGCGAGGCCGTTGGCAGCACCGGCGACAGGACCGCAAAGTCGCAACCCAGCGCCACGGCTTGCGCCAGTTCTGCGGCGTTGTGGCACGACGCCGCCACCCAGGGAAGATCCGGGCGCGTCGCCAATTGGGCCAGTTGTTGGCTGTTGAGATGCACCCCTGCGCCCACCCTGGCCGCCAGATCCAGATGGGCATTGACCAACAGCTTGGCGTTAAAGGCCCGGCAACGATCGGCCACGGCGGCGGCCAACGCCGCGTAATCGTCCGGCGCAAAGCTCTTTTCGCGCAGTTGCACCAGACGCAAGCCGCCTTGCAGACGGGTCTCGAGTCGCGTTAGAAAATCGGCTACACCGTATTTTTCTGCCTCTGAGATGGCATATTCCAGCGGCAGTTGCAGCCCGCGCAGGACCGGACCGTTCGCCGGCAGGATCGGCGCCACCGTCGGCGTGTCAGCCCGTGTCCATGCCAGCCCGCCCTGGCCTTCGTGCGGCTGCGGCTCGCCGGTCCAGGCCGTAACGCGAAAGAAATTGAGGCGCACCCGGGCGTGCTCATAGTCGAACTCGCGCACGATCCACGGGTAGGCGTTGCTCACCTCAATGCCCAGCTCTTCGAACAACTCACGGCGCAAGGCGTGTTGCAGCGATTCACCCGCCTCGACCTTGCCGCCGGGAAATTCCCACCAGCCCGCGTAAGCCTTGCCGTCTGGCCGGCTGGCCATCAGGAAGTCCCCCTCCGGCCGCTCGATCACCGCCGCGACAACCTCGACGCGGGCGGCGGACGCATGCTTAGCTGCGGTATTCGGCATTGATTTTTACATAGTCGTAGGAAAAATCGCAGGTCCACACGGTGGCCGCAAACGGGCCCCGGGCGAGGTCAACGCGGACGCGAATATCAGTGTTTTTCATCACCGCCGCCCCATCGGCCTCGACATAGCTCGCCGCGCGACCCCCGTGTTCGGCAACCAACACCTCGCCGAGCCATAGCCGGACCGCGTTGACATCGAGATCGGTGATGCCCGCGTAGCCGACGGCCGCGAGAATGCGACCCAGGTTGGGATCGGAGGCAAAAAAGGCCGTCTTGACCAGCGGCGAGCGGCCAATGGCATAACCGACTTGCTTGCACTCGGCCTCCGTTGCACCGCCTTCAACGGCGATTTCCATGAACTTGGTCGCCCCTTCGCCGTCGCGTACGATGGCCTGGGCCAGCTCGATCATCAGATCGGTGACGGCATCGCGCAGGGCCGGGAAGCGGGCATCGCCATCGTCCAGGATGACCGGCGCCGCTGTCGCGCCCGTCGCGGTAAGGATGCAGGAGTCGTTGGTGGAGGTATCGCCATCGACGGTGATGCAGTTGAAGGACTTGTTGACGGCGTGACGCAGAATGGCCTCGAGGGCTTCACATGAAACGGGGGCGTCCGTGGCGAGAAAGCTGAGCATGGTGGCCATGTTGGGATGGATCATGCCGGAGCCTTTGGCGATGCCGGTGATGACGAAATCCACGCCGCCCAAGGTCACCCGCCGGCTGGCGGCCTTCGAGACGATGTCCGTGGTCATGATGG
>VGVU01000149.1 GCA_016873905.1 Betaproteobacteria bacterium
CGCCGACGAGGTGGCTGACGACGACATGATCTTCGACATTGGCCCGAAATCGGCGCAAGAACTGGCCGACATCATCGCCAAGGCCGGCACCATCGTCTGGAACGGCCCGGTTGGCGTGTTCGAATTCGACCAGTTCGGCGAAGGCACCAAGACGGTCTCCATGGCCATCGCCAACGCGCCGGGCTTTAGCCTGGCCGGCGGCGGCGACACGATTGCCGCGATTCAGAAATACGATATTTACGACAAGGTGTCGTACATCTCTACCGCCGGTGGCGCCTTCCTCGAGTACCTCGAAGGCAAGGTACTGCCCGCCGTGGCCATGCTGGAATCCCGCGCCCAATAAGGGTGCCTCTGAGAGAGGGGGAACGAAGGGACAAGCCGCCTATGCGGGCGTGTCCTCTTCAAGCTTATGTTGCGTAGAACCAAAATTGTTGCCACTTTGGGGCCGTCCTGCTCGGACCCCAAGATGTTGGACGCGGCCATTGCGGCAGGCGTGGATGTCGTACGCCTGAATTTTTCGCATGGCACGCCCGAGGAGCATATTGAGCGCGCTGAACTGGTGCGTTCTATCGCCCGTACGCGCGGCCGCGCCGTGGGTGTTTTGGCCGATATGCAAGGTCCCAAGATCCGGGTCGGAAAATTCAAGGACGGCAAGATCAGCCTGAAGTCCGGTGATGCCTTCATTCTGGACGCGGCGTGCAGCCTGGGCGATCAAACCCGAGTCGGTCTGGACTATCCCGAACTGGTACACGATGTCGCCCGTGGCGCCACCTTGTTGCTGGATGACGGCCGTATCGAGATGTGGGTGGAGTCGGTCGAGGGCAGCCAGATTCACTGCAAGGTGGTTCAGGGCGGCGTCCTTTCCAACAACAAGGGCATCAACCGCAAGGGCGGAGGCCTGTCTGCCGCCGCGCTGACCGACAAGGATCGCGAAGACATCATTACGGCCGCCAAGCTCAAGGCCGATTTTATTGCGATCTCTTTTCCCAAGGATGCTGCCGATGTGCAGCTCGCGCGGCAACTGATCACAGAGGCCGGCGGCAAGGCCTGGATCGTGGCCAAGATTGAGCGCACCGAGGCCATTGCCAACCTCGAGGAAATCATTGGTGCCTCAGATGCCATCATGGTGGCGCGCGGCGATCTGGGCGTGGAAGTCGGCGATGCCGCCGTTCCGGCCCTACAAAAACGCATGATTCGCGCGGCGCGTGAGCATAACAAACTGGTGATCACGGCCACGCAGATGATGGAATCCATGATCAGCAGCCCGATTCCGACGCGTGCCGAGGTGTCCGATGTGGCCAACGCCGTGCTGGATGGCACCGATGCCGTGATGTTGTCGGCAGAGACCGCCGCCGGGCAATTCCCGATTGAGGCGATTTCAGCCATGAGCCGCGTCTGTAGCGAGGCTGAAAAAGAGATGGAGCCGGGCATTGGCCACGGCATGATGGATCGTGGTCTGTTGCGGGCCGAAGAGGCGATCGCTATGTCGGCCGCCTTTACCTCGCTGCACCTGAATGTCAAGGCGATTGCCGCCATGACCCAGTCTGGCTCGACCGCGCTGTGGATGAGCCGTCTGTCGACCAAGGTGCCGATCTTTGCCTTGACCCCGGAGGTTGAGACGCGGCGCAAGGTCACCCTCTTCCGCGGCGTCTATCCGATCAATTTCCGCCCCACCAGCAATGATCGGGATCAGTTGTTGGCGGAGGCAGAGGACGAATTGCGCCGCCGCGGAGCGGTGCGCAACGGTGACCTTATTCTGCTCACCATTGGTGAACCGATTGGCAAGCCGGGTGGTACCAACACGATGAAGATCGTGCGCGTTGGCGAAAACCGCAAAGCCTGATTTTTAACAGAGACTTTTTACAGGAACGAAAAAATGGCCCTTATCTCCTTGCGTCAACTCCTTGATCACGCCGCCGAGCACGGTTACGGCCTGCCGGCATTCAATGTCAACAACATGGAACAAGTCCAGGCCATCATGGAGGCCGCCGACCGGACCAACAGCCCGGTCATTCTGCAAGGCTCCGCCGGTGCACGCTCCTACGCGGGCGAGCCCTTCCTGCGGCACCTGATCCTGGCCGCGTTGGAACAGTATCCGCACATCCCGGTCTGTATGCACCAGGACCACGGCGCCAGCCCCGATGTCTGCTTCCGCTCCATCCAGTCCGGCTTCTCCTCCGTGATGATGGACGGTTCCCTGATGGCCGACGGCAAGACCCCGTCTTCCTATGAATACAATGTCAACACCACCCGTCATGTGGCCGAACTGGCTCACGCCTGCGGCGTGTCGGTTGAGGGCGAGCTGGGCTGCCTGGGTTCCCTGGAAACCGGCAAGATGGGCGAAGAAGATGGTCACGGCGCCGAAGGCGTGCTGGATCATTCGGCCCTCCTGACCGACCCGAACGAGGCCGCCGACTTTGTGGCCAAGACCCAGGTGGACGCGCTGGCCATCGCCATCGGCACCAGCCACGGCGCTTACAAGTTCACCTCGAAGCCCACCGGCGCCGTGCTGCGGATCGACCGCATCAAGGAAATCCACGAGCGCATCCCCAGCGTTCACCTGGTCATGCACGGTTCCTCCTCGGTGCCGGAAGACTGGCTCGCCGTCATCAACAGCTATGGCGGTGACATGGGTCAGACCTATGGCGTGCCGGTTGAAGAGATCGTCGAGGGCATCAAGAACGGCGTGCGCAAGGTCAATATCGACACCGACCTGCGCATGGCTTCGACCGGTGCCATCCGCAAGCATCTGGCCGAGAACCGTGCCAACTTCGACCCGCGCAAGTTTTACAAGGAAGCCAAGAAGGGCATGGCCGACATTTGTGCCGCGCGCTACGAGGCCTTCGG
>VGVU01000150.1 GCA_016873905.1 Betaproteobacteria bacterium
CATTTTTCGAAAAATCGTCCTACTTTCTCCATTCGTCATGCATAACCTCTTCGACACTCGCCAATCCTTCAACGCCGGCCCGGGCAAGACCGCCACCTTTTATTCCCTCCCGCAACTCGAAAAGGCCGGCATCGGCAAGATCTCCCGCCTGCCGGTGTCGATTCGCATCGTGCTCGAATCCGTGCTGCGCAACTGCGACGGGATCAAGGTCACCGAGCGGCATGTGCGCGAGTTGGCCAACTGGCAGCCGAACGGCAACCGCGTTGAAGAGATCCCCTTCGTCGTCAGCCGCATCATCCTGCAAGACTTCACCGGCGTACCGCTGCTGGCCGACCTGGCCGCCATGCGCTCTGCCGCCGCCCGCGCCGGCAAGGACCCGAAAAAGGTCGAGCCGCTGGCGCCGGTCGAGCTGGTCGTCGATCACTCGGTGCAGGTCGATATCTTCGGTTCCAAGACCGCGTTGCAGCAAAACATGGAGATCGAGTTCGCCCGCAACCGCGAGCGTTACCAGTTCATGAAATGGGGCATGCAGGCCTTTGACACCTTCAAGGTCGTGCCGCCGGGCGTGGGCATCGTCCACCAGGTCAACATGGAATACCTGGCCCGGGGCGTCATGGAAAAAGACGGCGTGGCCTACCCGGACACGCTGGTCGGCACCGATAGCCACACCACCATGATCAACGGTCTGGGCGTGGTTGGCTGGGGCGTGGGCGGCATCGAGGCCGAGGCCGGCATGCTCGGCCAGCCGGTGTACTTCCTGACCCCGGATGTCGTCGGCGTCGAACTGGTCGGCGAGGCCCAGCCAGGTATCACCGCGACCGATATCGTCCTCACCCTCACCGAGATGCTGCGCAAGGCCAAAGTGGTCAGCAAATTCGTTGAGTTCTTCGGCACCGGCGCGCAGACCCTGAGCGTCACCGATCGCGCCACCATCGCCAACATGGCCCCGGAATACGGTGCGACGATGGGTTTCTTCCCGGTCGATGAGGCGACCTGCCAGTATTACGCCAGCACCGGCCGCTCAAGCGAACAGGTCAATCTGATCCGCGCCTACTTCCAGGCCCAGGGGCTGTTTGGCATTCCCAATGCCGGCGATTGCGATTACAGCCAAACCCTGCGTCTGGATCTAGCCACCGTGAAGCCCTCGGTCGCCGGCCCCAAACGCCCGCAGGACCGCATCAATCTGTATGCCCTGAAAGAGACCTTCGAAACCCTGCTGGAACTGCCCAAGGCCGAAGGCGGCTACGACAAGAAGGCCGGCCGCACCGGCGCGGGCCTGCAACATGGCGATGTTGTGATTGCCGCCATCACCTCCTGCACCAACACCTCCAACCCGGGCGTCATGCTGGCCGCCGGTCTGGTGGCCAAGAAGGCAGTAGAGCTCGGCCTCACGCCGCCACCGCATGTCAAGACCTCACTCGGCCCCGGCTCGCGCGCCGTGACCGAATATCTCAAGGCTGCGGGCCTGCTCGGCTATCTTGAGCAGATAGGCTTCAATGTGGTCGGCTTTGGCTGCACCACCTGCATCGGCAACTCCGGCCCGCTGCCGGAGGCCATCGAAAAGGACATTCTCGACAAGGATCTGGTCGCCTGTTCGGTGCTGTCGGGCAACCGCAACTTCGAGGCCCGCGTGCACCAGAATGTGAAGGCCAATTTCCTCATGTCGCCCCCCCTGGTCGTGGCCCTGGCACTGGCCGGGCGCGTGGATATTGATGTCGCCCATGACGCGATCGGTCAGGGCAAGAACGGCCCGGTCTATTTGCGCGACCTGTGGCCGTCCAACGCGGAGATCGCCGCCCTGCTGCCGCTGGCTGCGGACGCCACGGCCTATCGCAGTTATCAGAATGTGGGCGCCGACAACCCGCTCTGGGATGCCGTACCGGCGCCCACCGGCCTGGTGTACGACTGGGACGCAAAATCCACCTACATCCAGGAGCCGCCCTTCTTCGCGGCGCAGGCCACACCCAATCCAGCGATTCGCGCAGCCAAGGCGCTGGCCATCTTTGGCGACTCGGTCACCACCGACCACATCTCGCCCGCCGGCAGCATCAAGGCCGCCGCCCCCGCCGGTAAATACCTGGTCGGAAACGGCGTCGCGCAGCAGGATTTCAACAGCTACGGCTCGCGGCGCGGCAACCATGAGGTGATGATGCGCGGCACCTTCGCCAATGTCCGCATCAAGAACCTGATGATCCCGGGCTCCGAGGGCGGCGTGACCCTTCTGAATGGCGAACAGACCTCGATTTACGACGCCTCCATGGCGCATCAGGCCGCTGGAACGCCGCTGATGATCTTCGCCGGCGAGGAATACGGCACCGGCTCGTCGCGTGACTGGGCGGCCAAGGGCACCCAACTGCTGGGGGTCAAGGCCGTTGTCGCCAAGAGTTTCGAGCGCATCCACCGCGCCAATCTGGCCGGCATGGGCGTGCTGCCGCTGCAATTCGAGGGCGGTCAGGATGCACAAGGCCTGGGCCTGACCGGCCATGAGACCTTTGACCTCCTCGGCCTGGAAGCAGGCATCACCCCGCAGCAACAGGTTATGCTTGTCATCCATGGCGCCGCGGGTGACAAGCGCGAGATTCCGCTTAAGCTCCGCCTGGATACACCGATCGAGATTGATTATTTCCGTGCCGGTGGCATCCTGCCCTTTGTCCTGAACCAATTGCTAGGCTAAAGAACGCGTGCCAAGAAAACATACTGTCCTGTTCTTGCTGGGGTCCCTGCCCCTGACCGCGCAAGGTCAGTATGTCTACCCGTACGCCTACGCCATGGCCTACCC
>VGVU01000151.1 GCA_016873905.1 Betaproteobacteria bacterium
ACGGTCAGGGTCACGCCGTCGAGGATGACCTCCCCTTCGCCGTACGCGAAGCGAATGTCGCGCATGGACAAGTCCACCGTCACCTGCCCTGCAAACGGGTCCACCTTGGCCCGCATCGGCTCCGAGGATGACGGCGACTCAGGCCCACCCAGGGCCATCAATGCATTCAGGCGCGCTATGGCCGCGTTGGCGGCATGGCCGCTGTACTGAATGTTCACAATCTCCTGCACCGGCCCCATCATGAACCAGAGGTAACCAAAAACGGCCAGCATCTCACCGATGCTCAGGCCCGAGAACACCACCATCAGCATGGCGACCGCGCGGAAGACATCAAAGCCGATCAGGAAGACAAACATGGAGATGCGTCCCATGACATCTGACTTCCAGGCAAAATCGGCGGCATGGCGGCGAATATCCGCCGCCCTGTCGATCACGCGCTGCAGATAATGGCGCTCACGATTCATGGCGCGGATCTGGGCCATCGCCTCAAGCGTCTCGGTCAAGGCCTCCTGGAAGGCCTCAAAGGCCTGGTTTTCGTGCTTCTTGAGGCGCTTGACCTGGCGGCCAAGGCGCGTCGAAAAGAGAATCACCAAGGGGTTTAAAAACAGAATAATCAGTGCCAGTTGCCAATGCATCCAGAGCAGAATGCCGGCGACGCCGAGTAACGACAGGGCCGCGACCAGAAACCCCGATACCGTGGCCCCCAGAAAGGTATCAATGGCATTGATGTCCGTTACAAAATGAGAGGTTACCCGCCCCGCCCCCAGGGTCTCATATTCCGACAACACCACCCGCTCCATATGGCGCAGCAGGCGCTCGCGAAGTTTAAAGACCACCGCCTTTGAGGCCAGCGAAAACGCCCGTGACTGCCAGACATTCAGCACGATGGCGATCAAGCGCAGGCCGATGGTCAACCCGAGGGCCGCCAGGACGAACAAGACGGGACCATGCCAAGCCACTGGAAAGAGGGGCCCCATGGCCGCGACAAAGGGACCCGGTTTATCGAGCAGGATCTCGTCAACCAGGATAGGCAAAAAGAGCGGAACCGGGACCGCTGCGGCAACCGCCAGCAGGGCGGCCAGATTGCCCGTCAGAAGGGCCTTCCGATGGGTTAACAGGTCGCGCAGAATCCCCCGCCAGGTCAGCATCGAGTTGCCCTCATTGGCCGTGTTATTTGCCGATACAAAAACGCCCGAAGATCTCGCCCAGCAGATCATCCGCGCTGAACTCGCCGGTGATCTCGGACAAGGCCCCTTGCGCCAGGCGCAGCTCTTCGGCCAGCAATTCCAAGGCCACGCGTGCCGCCGCCTCGGCCTGCTGTAAATGCACCGCCGCACGGCGGATGGCCTCAACATGCCGCTGCCGGGCCAAAAAGGCCCCAGAGGCCTGCGTCTGCCAGCCCGCCAATGCCAGCAGGCGATCGCGCAGCAACGCCAGGCCCTGACCGTGTTTGGCCGACAGCCAGATTTCTGCACCATCCTCGGACTGCTGGGGAGCGCCTGCCGTCAGGTCGATCTTGTTGTGGACCGTCAGGCGCGGGATGTTGGGCATGCGACTCAAAATGGCCGCCTCATCAGGCCCCACGCCATGCTGGGCATCCACCAGCAGGATTGCCACATCGGCCTTGGCCAGCGCAGCCCAGGTTCTGGCGATGCCGATCTGTTCCACCGGGTCACGCGTATCGCGCAAACCCGCCGTATCCGTGACATGCAGCGGCACACCTTCGATCTGGATGGCCTCCCTGACCGTATCGCGCGTCGTCCCTGCCACCTCCGTGACGATGGCGGCCTCGTATCCGGCCAGGGCATTCAGCAGGCTGGACTTGCCCACATTGGGCTGGCCAATCAGGACCACATTGAGGCCCTCCCGGAGCAGGGCGCCCTGTCGCGCCTCTTGCAGGACATTGCCCAAACGCGCCTTTAACGCGGACAAACGCTCAAAGGCCTGGGCCCTCTCCAGAAAATCAATCTCTTCTTCCGGGAAATCCAGGGTCGCCTCAACCAGGGCACGCAACTCAATCAAACCCGCCACCAAGGCCTCGATCTCTCTGGAAAAGGCCCCTTGCAGGGTCCGCACGGCGGCGCGCGCCGCTTCACGGCTTTCGGCGTTGATCAGGTCAGCCACCGCCTCGGCCTGAGCCAAATCCAGCTTATCGTTGAGATAGGCCCGGCGCGTAAACTCGCCCGCCTCGGCGTGGCGTACCCCTAAGGCCGTGCAACGCTCCAAGACCAACGCGAGGATGTGCGGGCCGCCATGGCCTTGCAGCTCCAGAACATCTTCGCCCGTGTAAGAGTGCGGAGCGGGAAACCACAGGACAATGCCCTGATCAAGCACCGCCCCCGTGGCGTCCTGAAAAGGGCTGTAAATGGCGCGGCGCGGCTCGGGTACACGGCCCAGAAAGGCCTCGGCAACGCGCCCCGCCAAGGGTCCGGAGACCCGAACAACACCAATCCCGCCCCGTCCGGGAGCCGTCGCGATGGCAGCGATCGTATCGATACGGGCCATCGCGATCAGTCGTCTTTACGCCCGGTTGGCGCGATCCACCACCACATTGATGCGCCACTGCTGGAGGATGGACAGGATGTTATTCACGATCCAGTAGAGCACCAGTCCGGCCGGAAAGAAGAAGAAGAAGACCGAGAAGGCGAGCGGCATGTACATCATGATCTTGGCCTGGAGAGGGTCCGGCGGCGGCGGGCTCATCTTTTGCTGGATGTACATGGAGAC
>VGVU01000152.1 GCA_016873905.1 Betaproteobacteria bacterium
GTTCACCAGTTGGAGACCAGTCACCACGCCTGGCTGGTGGTTTATGCCGGCGATCTGAACGATGTGCGTGGCGTCTTGTCGGTGCGTAGTGTGCTGGCCAGGTTGCGTGACGAGCCCTTTGATCGAGCCGAGTTCATCGCGACCCTGCGTGAGCCCTATTTCATCCCCGCAGGGACGCCGCTGCTTTCGCAACTGGCCCAGTTTCAACACAATCGGCATCGCATCGGGTTGGTGGTGGACGAGTATGGAGAACTCGAGGGCCTGCTGACCATGGCCGATATCCTGATGGAGATCGTGGGCGAGTTTGATCTGGAGCATTCTCTGGAAAACCCGGAATGGATCGCACAACCGGACGGCAGTTATCTCGTTGAAGGGGGCGCCAGTTTGCGCGACCTGAATCGCAAGCTGGGCCTGGAACTACCGACCGAGGTCTCCCGCACCTTGAACGGGCTGATCTTGGAGCACCTGGAATCCATGCCAGAGCCTGATGTCACCCTGCTCGTCGCGGGCTATCCGATTGAGTTGTTGCAGGTTCAGGATCGCATGGTCAAGACGGCCCGGATTTACCCGCGCCCCGATTGACGGGATATGGACACTACGGCGATGGCAGGCTGGGATGAGTTTGCGGAGCGCCGCAGCGGCCAGACACCGGGAGACGGCGGGGGTGAGGATGCCCTTGTTATTCGCACCTTGGAGACCCTGTTGGCCTCCGCCCTGGCCGAGGAGGCCTCCGATATTCACATCGAACCGGGCGAGATCGAGGCGCGCATCCGCTATCGCCTCGATGGCCTCCTGCATGAGACGCAACGCCTGAGCCTGGATCTGCATCTTCGGGTTGTTTCGCGGTTGAAGATCCTTGCGCGGCTGGATATTGCCGAGAAGCGGGTGCCGCAGGACGGCCATTTCAAACATCGCCGGGCCGGCGGGCTGCATGTGGATCTGCGCCTTTCCACGCTGCCGACCCTGCACGGCGAGAAAGTGGTGTTACGCATCCTCGACTCGGCGGTGGCCTTGCGGCGCGACCTTGAGGATCTGGGCTACGAGCCGGGACAGATGGCGGCGCTGCTGGAGGCCATCGAACGGCCCTATGGCATGATCCTGGTGACGGGCCCCACCGGGAGCGGAAAGACGCTGTCCTTGTACGCGTGTCTGCGGCGTCTGAACGGGCAGGGGGCCAATATCTGTACGGTGGAGGACCCCGTCGAGATCCATCTGGAGGGGGTCAATCAGGTCAATGTGCATGAACGCGCAGGGCTGGATTTTGCTACGGCCCTACGGGCCTTTCTGCGCCAGGATCCGGACATCATGATGGTCGGTGAGGTGCGCGATGCCGAGACCGCCGATATTGCCGTCAAGGCCGCGCAGACGGGCCATCTGGTCCTCTCGACCCTGCATACCAATGATGCCCCGGCCACACTGGAGCGCCTGGTGCGCATGGGGGTTGCGGGCTACAACCTGGCCTCGTCCGTGTTGCTGATTACGGCTCAGCGCCTGGTGCGCAAGTTGTGTTTGCATTGTCGGCAGCCGGTTCCGCTGGAAATGGAGGTCGTGCGCGCGGCGGGCCTGACCGAGGCAGATCTGGCGGGGGTAGATGGGGTCACCGGGGCGCAGGTCTATGTGGCCACGGGGTGTCCGCACTGTCGGGGCACGGGTTATCGTGGGCGGACCGGGATCTTTCAGGTTATGCCCATCAGCCCGGCCATACGCGGCCTTATTCTGGCTGGGGCCTCTACGGCGGAGGTGGGCGCGCAGTCGCTCCGCGAGGGGCATCTGACCTTGCGCCAGGCCGGCCTCTTGAAGGTCTTGCGCGGGGTGACTTCTCTGGCCGAGGTCATGGCGGTGACCAATGACTGAGACCGGGTCTGTGCTCTGGGAGGTACCGGAGCAGCGCCCCTTCGTGTGGCGCGGGCGGGATGCGCAGGGTCAGCTCATCCGTGGTGAACGGCTCGCGACGGGCGCCGCCAGCCTGCGTTGGTCTCTGGCCGAGGAGGGGATCGCGGTGGACGCTGTGCGGCCGGCCCGGAACGGCTCCTGGTTTGCTTTCCGGCCCGGGCGGCAGCGGCAGGCAAAGGCCCGCGATCATGTCCTGTTTCTGCGTCAACTGGCGACCTTGTTGCGGGCGGGGGTTCCGCTGTTGCCGGCCTTGGGGGTGACCGAGGCGAGCCAGACCGGTCCCGATCTGCGCCGGGTCATTGTTCAACTGCGGCAACGACTTGAGGGCGGGCAGGCCTTGTCGGCGGCGATGCAGGTCTATCCACGGCATTTTGATGCGCTGACTTGTCGCATGATGGCGGCGGGGGAGCTGTCCGGGGCCCTGGATGTCATGTGTGACCGTGCAGCCGGTTATCAGGAGCGGATGCTGAATCTGCGCGACAAGGTCCGCACGGCCCTGTTTTATCCGGCCATGGTGCTCCTGATGGCGCTGTTGCTGACCTTGGCGTTGCTCTTGTTTGTAATCCCCAGTTTTGCGCGTTTGTATGCCGATGCCGGGGCGCTTCTGCCCTGGCCGACGCGGGTCGTGCTGGCCATCTCTGAGGGGCTGATGGCGTATGGTCTCTGGGCGCTGCTTCTGTCATTGCTTGTAGGGGGCGTGGTGGCTCGATTCGGTTCGCGCTGGCCGGCATGGCGTGCCGCTCTGGACCGGTTTGCCTTACACATCCCGCTGTTGGGCCGTCTGCTCAGCAAGGCGGCGCTGGCGCGTTGGGCTGG
>VGVU01000153.1 GCA_016873905.1 Betaproteobacteria bacterium
ACATCGCCGGCATCACGGCCGTCTTGCATCAGGTTAGCGCTGATCTGGATGCCGTCCGGTCGCAGCGCATACATGAACTTGCAATAGGGAATGCCATGGATAGCCGCCTCCAGCACATCATTGAGATGCGCCGCGTTGCCCCAGGCCTCACTGGCCGCGTGGGCTGCATCAGCCAGCGGCAGGGAAAGCATCTCTGCCAAGGCCTGGCGCTGGCGATCAATGAGCATGGGCAAGGATTCAGTCGCCAAAATTCGTCCCCACTCTGCGTGCGCTGGTAATCCACTCGTGCTCGAGCGGAACGGTCTTGATCTTTCCTGCCACCTCATCGAGGGGCACGGGCTGTGTTCCCTCGCCCACCGCGGCCACCATCACGCCATAGGTGCCCGCAGCGACCCAGTCTGCGGCCGCCGTCCCCAGGCGGGTCGCCAACAGGCGATCGGCGGCCGATGGCGCACCCCCCCGTTGCAAATGCCCCAAGATGGTGACCCGCGCCTCCAGGCCGGTCAGTTTCTGCAACTGCTCGGAGAGGCGCAGGGTGCGGCTGGCGAGAACCAGTTCCGTCTCCGCCTCAACCTTTTTCTTTTTACCGGCCGCCGCCTTGAGCGCCGCATGATGCTCCAGCGACAGCGCCCCTTCAGCGACCGCCACAATGGAGAATGGCTTGCCATTGCGGCTACGCTCCCGAATCGCCGCGGCAACACTCTCCACCGCATACGGGATCTCAGGCAGCAAGATGACATCCGCGCCACCCGCAATCCCCGCGCCCAGAGCCAGCCAGCCGGCGTGATGGCCCATGATCTCGACCACAATGATGCGGTGATGGCTGTGCGCCGTGCTGTGCAAGCGGTCAATCGCCTCGGTGGCAATACCCAGCGCCGTATCAAAACCGAAAGTCATGTCCGTACCCCAGACATCGTTGTCGATCGTCTTGGGCAGATGGATGACATTAAGCCCCTTGTTGGCAAGGCGCAGGGCGTTCTTTTGCGTGCCATTACCGCCCAGGCAAACCAGGGCATCCAGGCCGTTCTCCTGGTAATTGCGGGCAATCGCGTCCGTCATGTCCGTCGGCCGGCCATTCACCAACATCCGGTGCGGTTTGTCGCGACTGGTTCCCAGCAAGGTGCCGCCCTGCGTGAGGATGCCCGAGAGTTGGCCGCCCTCCAGCGCCATGCTGCGGTTCTCGGCCAGGCCCCTGAAGCCATCGCGAAAACCGATGATCTGGAAGCCATGGTGACCCAGGCAGGCCTTACCGACCGCACGAATGGCGGCGTTGAGGCCGGGGCTATCGCCCCCGGCTGTCAGGATCCCGATGCGTTTCTTGCCCATGATCGTGGTACTCGAAGAAATAACCGCACTTTACAACACAAACTTTACACCCGGATGGCGCGTCAAGGCCTGATACAAGGCATCGAGCTGAACTTGCGAGCGCGCCGTCACCGTCACCGTCACCGACAGGTATTTCCCGCCCTGCGAGGCCCGCATTTCCACCGTCTCAGGCCTAAAGTCAGGAACTAGCGCCTGCACCACGGCCACGATCTGCTGCGCAAAATCATCGCTGCGCACCCCAACCACCTTGAGCGGAAAGTCACAAGGGAATTGCAACAGGGTTCCGGTCTCGCTCATTGCCGTGCCTCAAAGTCCATCAGCGTGTCCATCAGCGTTTTGTCCACATCCGATATTTCAGACGCAGATTATCCCAAAGCCGCCCGAAAAAGCCGGCGCGCTCCATCTCGGTCAAGGCCTGCAAGGGAAACTCGCCGATCGTCTTCCCTTCCGCTGTTACGCGCAGGGTCGCAACGGTCTGGCCAAGACGAAAGGGCGCCAGCAGGGGTTCGCGACGAATCACCTGCGCCTTCAGCGGCCCGGTACCCCGTGGCACCGTGACATAAAAATCCGCCACAAAGCCCGCCTCCAGGGTGGATCGCTGACCATGAAAGACCTCCAGGCTCACCACCCCCTGCCCGGCTGAATACAGGCGCAGCGTCTGGAAATGCTCAAAGCCATAGTTCAGCAACCGCAGGCTGTCCGCCGTTCGTGCGGATTCCGTAGCCGCGCCCATGACCACCGAGATCAAGCGCCGCCCCTCCCGACGCGCCGAGGCCAGCAAGGCATAGCCCGCACTCGCCGTATGCCCTGTCTTCAGGCCATCAACATGCGGATCCAGCCACAACAAGGTATTACGGTTGGACTGCGTGATCCGGTTGTAGGTGTACGCACGCTCCGCAAAACGCGGATAGTGCTGGGGGAAATCGCGCATCAAGGCCCGCGCCAGGCGCACCAGATCCCGCGCCGTCGTCCGATGCTCCGGGTGCGGCAGACCCGTGGCGTTCATGAAGTGGGTCTGGTTCATACCCAGACGGCGCGCCTCCTTGTTCATGGTCTGGACAAAGACCGCCTCGCTGCCGGCCACGACCTCGGCCAGAGCCACCGCCGCATCGTTGGCCGACACCGTGATCAGACCGTGCAACAACGCGTCCACCGTGGGCGGTGTCGCCGGGAGCAAGAACATCCGCGCCCCGCTGGTTTTCATGGCCGCCTCCGACACCGGGACACTCTGCGCCAGCGTCAGGCGCTGATCACGCAAGGCGGCAAAGGTCAGGTAGGCCGTCATCAGTTTGGTCAGCGA
>VGVU01000154.1 GCA_016873905.1 Betaproteobacteria bacterium
CCGCGCACGGCCCACATGGCCGAGAAAAAGGAGGCCACAAAGCCAATGGCGAACACCGGCAGGTCGTGGGCATGCAGCAGGCCCCAGTTTTTGTAGAGGTCGTACGCTGTCGCGGCGAACATTGTGGGGATGGCGAGAAAGAAGGAAAACTCGGCGGCCGTTTTGCGATCCAGTCCGAACCACAGCCCCCCCATGATGGTGGCGCCGGAGCGTGAGGTCCCGGGAATCATCGCCAAGGCCTGCGCAAAACCCACCTTGAGGGCATCCGGCCAGCGCATGTCATCGACGGAGCGGATGTGCGGGTGGTATTGGCGTTTCTCCAGCCAGAGGATCAGCAGGCCGCCGACGATGAGCGCGGTCGCCACCGTGATCGGGTTGAACAGCGCCCCCTTGATGGTGGCATGAAACATCAGGCCCAGGATGGCCGCGGGCAGAAAACCCACGATGAGCAGGGTGACAAAGCGGCGCGCCCCGGCGTTGTGCGGCAGGCCCAGCGCCACGCCGGTCAGGCGTTCGCGGTAATCCCAGCACACGGCCAGGATGGCGGCGAGCTGGATGACAATCTTGAAGACTTTGCTGGTCTCGTCGTTGTAGCCCAGCAGGTCGCCGACGATGATCAGGTGGCCGGTACTCGAAATGGGCAGGAACTCGGTGAGGCCCTCGACGATGCCGAGGATGAGGGCCGAGAAATAAAGAGCGTCCACAAAAGTCCTTTTAGCGGGGGTGAGGCATTGTAGCAGGGCAGGACTCGATCTCGAGGCGGGTCAGGTAGGCCAGGGCCGCCTCACGATCCGCACCGCACATCTCGGCCGACGCTTGCAGACCGCCGCAACAGGCCGGCCGTTCAGGGCGTCCGAACAGGGTGCAGCGCAAGGTCGGGTCGAGATGCGGACACGGGATCCCGGCGGGTTTGCCCAGCGAACTGATCGACGGCGCGATGCAGCAGGCGCCGCAACCAGGGCGACAGTCCATGTCGATCAGACCCGGTGATAGACCTCAGCGCCGGTTTTGACGAACTCGATGGATTTTTCCTCCATGCCGCGCTGCACGGCCTCGGTCTCGCTGACGCCTTGGGCGGCGGCATAGTCGCGCACATCCTGGGAGATCTTCATCGAACAGAAATGCGGCCCGCACATGGAGCAGAAATGGGCGACCTTGGCCGATTCTTTCGGCAGCGTTTCGTCGTGGAATTCGCGCGCCTTGTCCGGGTCGAGGCCGAGGTTGAACTGGTCGTCCCAGCGGAACTCGAAGCGCGCCTTGGACAGGGCGTTGTCGCGGATCTGCGCGCCGGGGTGGCCCTTGGCCAGATCAGCGGCGTGCGCGGCGAGCTTGTAGGTGATGATGCCTTCCTTGACATCGTCCTTGTCGGGCAGGCCGAGATGCTCTTTCGGGGTCACATAACAGAGCATGGCGGTGCCGTACCAGCCGATTTGCGCCGCGCCGATGGCGCTGGTGATGTGGTCGTAGCCGGGGGCGATATCGGTGGTCAGCGGGCCCAGCGTGTAGAACGGGGCCTCGTCGCACCAGTCGAGTTGCAGGTCCATGTTTTCCTTGATCAGGTGCATGGGCACATGGCCGGGGCCTTCGATCATGACCTGAACATCGTGTTTCCAGGCGATTTGCGTCAGTTTACCCAGGGTCTTGAGCTCACCGAGTTGGGCCTCGTCGTTGGCATCGTAGATGGAGCCGGGGCGCAGGCCGTCACCGAGCGAGAAGGCGACATCGTAGGCCTTCATGATCTCGCAGATCTCTTCGAAATGGGTGTAGAGGAAGGATTCCTGGTGATGCGCGAGACACCACTTGGCCATGATGGAGCCGCCGCGCGAGACGATGCCCGTCATGCGCTGGGCGGTCATCGGGATATAGCGCAGCAACACGCCGGCGTGGATGGTGAAATAGTCCACACCCTGTTCGGCCTGCTCGATGAGCGTGTCGCGGAAGATCTCCCAGGTCAGGTCTTCGGCGCGGCCGTTGACCTTTTCCAGGGCCTGGTAGATGGGTACCGTGCCGATCGGGACGGGCGCGTTGCGCACGATCCATTCGCGCGTCTCGTGGATGTTCTTACCGGTGGACAGATCCATCACCGTGTCGCCGCCCCAGCGGATCGACCAGGTCATTTTGTCCACTTCCTCGTTGATCGACGAGCCGAGCGCGGAGTTGCCGATGTTGGCGTTGATCTTCACCAGGAAGTTGCGGCCGATGATCATCGGCTCGGCCTCCGGGTGGTTGATGTTGCAGGGGATGATGGCGCGACCGCGGGCGATCTCGCTGCGCACAAATTCGGCTGTGATCTCCTCGGGGATGCTGGCCCCAAAATGCTGGCCGGCATGCTGGCGGCCCATCAGGTTGGCCAGGCGCACGCCCTGCGGGCCGGCGGCGCGCAGGGATTCGAGGTATTCGCGGCGACGCAGGTTTTCGCGAATGGCGACGAACTCCATCTCCGGGGTAATGATGCCGCGCCGGGCGTAGTGCATCTGGCTGACATTCTGGCCGGCCTTGGCGCGGCGCGGTTGGCGATGCAGGCCGGGGAAGCGCAGATCGTTCAGGGTAGGGTCAGCGGCGCGCTGGCGGCCAAAGGCGGAGGTCAG
>VGVU01000155.1 GCA_016873905.1 Betaproteobacteria bacterium
AGAGTCAGCGCGATTATTACCTCAACGAGCAGGTCAAGGCGATCCAGAAAGAACTCGGCGACGAGGAAGAAAGCGCCGAGATTGATGAGCTGGAGAAGCGCATTCAGGGCGCCGGCCTGACCAAGGAGGCGATGAAGAAGGCTCAGGCCGAACTCAAGAAGCTGAAGATGATGCAACCGATGTCAGCCGAGGCGACCGTCGTGCGCACCTATCTCGACACGCTGGTGAATCTGCCCTGGAAGAAGAAGACCAAGATCAGCAAGGACCTCAACAAGGCCGATGAGATTCTGGATGCCGACCACTATGGCCTTGAGAAGGTCAAGGAACGCATCGTCGAATACCTGGCCGTCCAGCAACGGGTGGACAAGCTCAAGGGGCCGATCCTCTGTCTGGTCGGACCGCCTGGGGTGGGCAAGACCTCGCTGGGGCAATCCATTGCCAAGGCCACTAACCGCAAGTTTGTGCGCATGGCCCTGGGTGGCGTGCGTGACGAGGCTGAGATTCGCGGTCACCGCCGCACCTATATTGGCTCGCTGCCGGGCAAGGTGCTGCAAAGCCTGACCAAGACCGGTGTGCGCAACCCCTTGTTCCTGCTCGATGAAGTGGACAAGATGGGGCAGGACTTCCGTGGCGATCCCTCGTCGGCGCTCCTCGAGGTTCTGGACCCCGAGCAAAACCACACCTTCCAGGATCATTATGTCGAGGTCGATTTTGACCTCTCCGATGTCATGTTCGTGGCCACGGCCAACAGCATGAATATCCCGCCGCCGCTGCTCGATCGCATGGAGGTGATCCGTCTGTCCGGTTACACCGAGGATGAAAAGGTCCATATCGCCCGGCGTTACCTCTTGTCCAAGCAGATCAAGAACAACGGCCTGAAAGAGGGCGAGATCACGGTGGCCGAAGCCGCCCTGCGCGATATCGTGCGCTATTACACCCGCGAGGCGGGCGTGCGCGCCCTGGAGCGTGAGGTCGCCAAGATCTGCCGCAAGGTGACCACCGCCCTGCAAATGGGCAAGGCCAAGGCGCCGGTCCGGGTCAACAGCCGCAATCTCGACAAATACCTCGGGGTGCGCCGCTACAGCTTTGGCATGGCCGAAAAGGTCAATCAGGTCGGCCAGGTCACGGGTCTGGCCTGGACCGAGGTCGGTGGCGAGCTCCTGACCATCGAGGCCACCCCGATGCCCGGCAAGGGCAACACCATCCGCACCGGCCAGTTGGGCGATGTCATGAAGGAATCGGTCGAGGCGGCGCGTACCGTCGTGCGGAGTCGCGCAGAGCGCCTGGGCATTCCGGCTGCCGACTTTGAGAAGACCGACCTGCACATCCACCTTCCGGAAGGGGCCACGCCAAAGGATGGCCCGTCCGCAGGTATCGCCCTGACGACGGCGATTGTCTCGGCCTTTACCAAGATTCCGGTGCGTTGCGATGTCGCCATGACGGGCGAGATCACGCTGCGCGGCGAGGTCCTGCCGATCGGCGGTCTAAAGGAAAAGCTGCTTGCGGCCCTGCGCGGCGGCATCAAGAAAGTGCTGATCCCGGTTGATAATGTCAAAGATCTGGTCGAGATGCCGGACAACATCAAGAATCAGCTTGAGATCGTACCGGTGAAGTGGATCGAAGAAGTCCTGGCCAATACCCTGGAGCGTCAACCCGAGGCCTTGAAAGAAGATAGCGCAGCAACGCCCGTGAAAACCCCGCTTGCGGCGGAAGAGGGCGCCAGCACCATCACGCACTAAGGCCCGGGCCTTTTTACCTTATTTCGACGGAGAAGAATCAGATGAACAAGACCGAATTGATTGAAGCGATTGCGGCGGAAGCCGATATTTCCAAGGCCTCTGCGGGTCGTGCCCTGGACGCGGCAATGGATGCCGTTACCAAGGCCCTCAAGAAGGGTGACATCGTGACTTTGGTGGGCTTCGGCAGCTTCTATGTCGGCAAGCGCGCCTCCCGTACGGGTCGCAATCCGCGCACCGGCGAATCGATCACCATCAAGGCCGCAAAAGTTCCCAAATTTAGGGCTGGCAAGGCGCTCAAGGATGGGGTAAACTAGCGTTCAACAGCTTGGCACTGAGCGAAAATTGACATACAATGTTGGACTTTCGCGGGTGCTTAGCTCAGTTGGTAGAGCGTCTGCCTTACACGCAGAATGTCGGCGGTTCGAGACCGTCAGCACCCACCAGCGAAAAAGCATTTGGAGTGGTAGTTCAGTTGGTTAGAATACCGGCCTGTCACGCCGGGGGTCGCGGGTTCGAGTCCCGTCCACTCCGCCAATTTCATGACAAAAACGCCCCATTCGGGGCGTTTTTGTTTTTCAGCCCATCGCAAACCCTTGGCGGTCGTCAATGTTTGGTTCGACGGGTTCGACGGGGTTTCTTCTCCGCGATGCTGAACGGTTTGGTGCATTCCAGCATCGTTGCCAGATCGTCCAGCCAGATGCGGTTACTCGCCCTCCGTATGGCCTGACCCATGGACTCGTTAGCTTTATACCGGAGTTCT
>VGVU01000156.1 GCA_016873905.1 Betaproteobacteria bacterium
GGACCTTCCGGTAGGTTTGCCAGGGCGGTACGCGCCTTCTCTGCCTCAGCGGCGGCCTGTGCGCGGGTGTAGTCGAGCGCACCGGTGCGGCGGATCGTGGCGAGGATCTCGGTAAAGCCGGTCGAGTCGCCGTTCAGGATGGCCTCGCGTATCTGGGCAGATTCCTCGGTCGTGCCATGTTGCATGGCATAGAGCAGGGGCAGCGTCGGTTTTCCTTCAGCCAGATCATCGCCCACATTCTTGCCGGTCTCTTCCGAGTTGGCGTCATAGTCCAGCACATCATCAATCAGTTGGAAGGCGGTTCCCAGGTACATGCCATAGGTGCCTAGCGCGTCTTCTGTCGTACGGTCGGCGCCGGCGACCAGCGCGCCCATCCGGCCAGCGGCCTCAAACAGTTTGGCGGTCTTGTAGCGGATAACGCGCAGGTAGTCGTCCTCGCTGATGTCCGGATCGTTACAGTTCATTAACTGCAATACCTCGCCCTCGGCGATCACATTGGTGGCATCGGAGAGGACCTCCATGACGCGCGGGATGCCGACCGAGACCATCATCTGGAAGGCGCGCGAATAGAGAAAGTCGCCCACCAGCACGCTGGCGGCGTTGCCGAACAGGGCGTTGGCCGTGTCCTGGCCGCGGCGCAGATCCGAGTCATCGACAACATCGTCATGCAGCAGGGTGGCTGTGTGGATGAATTCGACGACGGCGGCCAGGGTGTGCTGATGGGGGCCGCGATGACCCAAGGCCCCCGCGCTGAGCAAGACCAGGGCTGGGCGCAGGCGCTTGCCGCCGCCACTGATGATGTATTCGGCAACCTGATTGACCAGCACGACCTCGGAATGCAAGCGAGCGCGGATGACGCCATCGACGGCGCTCATGTCGGCGGCGATCAGGGAGTTCAGGGCTTTCAGGCTCACAGCGTGCTGGCGACGGTGGGGTATTGGTTGGGGAAACTGGTGCCGGTGAAAGGAGTCGAACCCTCGACCTTCGCATTACGAATGCGCTGCTCTACCAACTGAGCTACACCGGCAAGACGGCGCATTTTAGCGCAAAAGGGCCTCGCGTGGGGCCGCCTTTACGGGCCAGTCGTACGGAGCGATGTCCGTTTGCGGGGCGCGTTCCAAAATGCGGTCGGTGAGAATCTGTGCACTGGCGGGGGCCATGGTCACGCCATAGCGGAAGTGGCCGGCGTTCAGGTACAGGTTTTCCACCTCGGGGTGGCGACCGATGCTGGGGATGTTTGCGGGTGAACCGGGGCGCAGGCCGGCCCAGTGATGGATGCAGGGGGCGTCGCGCAGGGCCGGGGATGTCTGGGCGGCAAAGGCCAGGAGTTCAGACCGGGCCTCGGCCGTCGTGCCCTTGTCAAAACCGCAGTCCTCAAGCGTGCTGCCAACCAGAACAAGACCGTCCTGGCGCGGGACCAGATAATGGCCGCCGGCCAGGATGATATGGGGGAGGGTGCCGGGCGGGGTGGAGAGGAGGGCGATCTGGCCCCGGATGGGGCGCACATCCATGCCCGCAGCCAGTTTGCCAAGAAGGGTCTGGCTCCAGGCCCCTGCGGCAACGACATAATGTCGGGCGGTGAGTCGCGCCTGCGCGGTTTGCACGGCGGTGATACGCGTCCCGCTCGGGTCTGTGGCCCAGTCAACCAGTCCGTTGTCGGCCACAAAGTCGATCCCGGCCGCCATGGCGCAATCCCGCAAGACGGCGAGCAGGCGGGGGTTGCGGACCTGGGCGACGCGGGGCAGCCAGAAGGCCGACGGCGTGCTTGCGTTGTATGCCGCCGGATATGTCGCCGGATATGCCGCCGGAGTCCCTTCTTCAGGATGTGCGGCGCACCAGGCGCGGGCGGCATCGGGGTCGGCGGGGTCAAGGATCCACATGCCACACGGCCGGTATTCAGGGTCCACCGGGCTGTGCTGGCGGAGCTGGGACAGCCAGTCCGGCCAGAGGCCAAGGCTGTAGTCAATGAGGTCGGTGACGGCGCCGGGATAACCCCAGGGCGGCAGGGCGGAGAGAATGCCGGCCCCGGCCCAGGATGATTCCTGTCCTCCGGGTCCGCTGTCGATAACGCGCACGCTCAGCCCGGCCTCGGCCAACGCCAGCGCACTCGCCAAACCGTTGATGCCAGCGCCGATGACGAGGATGTCGGTAGATTTCATCGTTGCATTTTACTGTAGGGCGGTGGCTTTTCTGACAGAGGCGTGGCGCGAAAGCGGATGGGCCGGTCTATGATGGCAAGATGCGGAGGACAAGGGGGTTTTCACTCATTGAGGTGCTGCTGGTCCTGGTGTTGGCCGCGACCTTGTTGTTGCTGGCGGCGCCGGGGATGCGGAGCATCATGGCGGTTGCGCGTCTGGACGCGGCGATTGCCGATTTTTCCGGAGCGCTGGCCCTGGCGCGGAGTGAAGCCATCCGGCGCGGCGTGCGGGTCAGCCTGCGCAACCTGGAGGGGGGACGAAATTGGGG
>VGVU01000157.1 GCA_016873905.1 Betaproteobacteria bacterium
CTGGTCGCAAGCGGCGCCGACCGGAATCAGTCCTTCTTCAGCGCCTTCAGGATATCGGCGTTCGGATCGCTGCCCGGCGTGGAGTCGCCCCAGCCGCCACCCGCCGGTGCGGCAGCCCCCCAACCGCCACCGGCCGGCGCAGCGTCGCCCCAGCCTCCCGAGCCGCCATCCATCTTGATCTCGACGGTGTCGAGATCAACCTTGACCGCCGCTTTCTCGTCGATGACAAGTTCGGGGTAGGCCACCACGACGGCGACCATGATGAGCTGGATGATGATGAAGGCGATCGCCCCCCGGTAGATCTGGCCAGTCGTCACTGCCTCGATGCGCTTGCCGGTGACGCGGTCGTTGTAGCTGTTGCGGGTGGCAACGCTGCGCAGATAGAACAAGGCAAAGCCGAAGGGCGGGGTCAGGAACGAGGTCTGCAGGTTCATGGCAAGAATCACGCCAAACCAGATCAGGTCGATGCCCATCTTGTCGGCGACCGGTGCCAGCAGCGGCACGACGATGAAGGCGATCTCGAAGAAGTCGATGAACATGCCGAGCACGAAGACCAGCAGGTTGACCACGAGCAGGAAGCCGAGCTGGCCGCCGGGCAGCTTGTCGAACAGATGCTCGATGAAGATGTGGCCATCGGCGGCATTGAAGGTGAAGCTGAAGACCGTCGAGCCGATGAGGATGAAAAGCACGAAGCAGGAGAGCTTGGTCGTGCTTTCGAGCGCCTGCTTGAGCAGTGTGAGGTTCAGCCTCCGGCGCGAGCCAGCCATGATCAACGCACCGACGGCGCCCATGGCACCGCCTTCGGTCGGCGTCGCGATGCCGAGGAAGATGGTGCCGAGCACGAGGAAGATCAGCACGAGCGGCGGGATCAGCACGAAGGTGACGCGCTCCGAGAGCCTCGAGAGCAGGTTCATCTTCAGCATGTGATTGAGAAGCGCCAGGGCGAGCGCCGTAAGCGAACCAACGGTCATGCAGGCGATCACGATCTCGTCAGCGGGGGCCGCGATCGGCCGTTCGAGCATCGGGGTGATAATGCTGTCGTGCACCATGCCCCAGGCGACGCCGGCGGCAGCGCTGATGGCAAGAAGCACAAAGAGGGAGAGGTGGCCGCTGGCGCCGTTCGCCTCCGTGTAGATGCGTGCCTCCTTCGGCAGCGCCGGTACCCACGAGGGTTTGACGATGGTCACGGCGACGATGAAGAGCGCGTAGAGGGCCACCAGCAGCAGACCAGGCACCAGCGCGCCGGCGTACATGTCGCCGACCGAGCGGCCGAGCTGGTCAGCGAGCACGATCAGCACGAGAGATGGCGGGATCGCCTGCGCCAGCGTGCCAGAAGCGGTGATAACGCCGGTGGCGATCGTCCGGTTGTAGTTGTAGCGCAGCATGATCGGCAACGAGATGAGGCCCATCGAGATCACGGCGGCGGCGACGACGCCGGTGGTTGCGGCGAGCAGCGCGCCGACAAAGATGACGGCGATGGCGAGGCCGCCGCGCAGCGGTCCGAAGACCTGGCCGACCGTTTCAAGCAGATCCTCGGCCATACCGCTGCGTTCGAGGATGATGCCCATCAGCGTGAAGAATGGAATGGCGAGCAGCGTATCGTTCTGCATGATGCCGTAGATGCGCAGCGGCAACGCCTGGAACAGCGAGGCCGGGAAGAGGCCCGCCTCCATGCCGAGGAAACCAAAGAAAAGACCGACCGCCGCAAGGCTGAAGGCCACCGGGAAACCCGTCAACAGGAAGACAAGCAGGCCGACAAAGAGCAGCGGCACGAAATTGGCTGCGATGAATTCCATTATCTCGGCTCCTGTTTCTGCTGTTCCATCGCCTCGTACTCGGCGATTTCCCTGGCCAGTTCTTCTTCCTCCGCGCTATGTCCACCGTGCGCGAGGCTGTCCGGGCCGGCGCCGGTGAGAAAGGCGATGCGCTTGACCAACTCGGAAAGGCTTTGCAGGGCCAGAAGCGCAATGCCGATCGGCAGGATGGCATAGACCGGCCAGCGAATCAGGCCGCCGGCATTCTGCGACATCTCGCCGCTCTGGAAGGCCTGGACGACCAGCGGCCAGGAGAGCGTCAGCAGCAGATAGCAGAACGGCAACAGGAAGATCAGGATGCCGAGGATGTCGATGATGTTGCGCGTCTTCGCCGAGAACCGGCTGGAGATGGCATCAATGCGCACATGGGCATTTTCGAGAAAGGCGTAGGCGGCCCCCAGCATGAAGACGGCGGCGAAGAGATACCACTGGACTTCCAGCATGGCGTTCGAACTGGTGCCAAAGGCCTTGCGGACCACGGCGTTGCCGGCGCTGATGAGGACGGCGGCAAGCACCAGCCACATCACCAGGTGCCCTACGCGATGATTCAGCCCGTCGATTCGGGCAGAGAGTTTTAGAAGGGTCTTCACGAGTTGATCCTCCGCTCAGGTTTTGGCGAGCCCGCACGCTAAAAGGCCACCCA
>VGVU01000158.1 GCA_016873905.1 Betaproteobacteria bacterium
TATCGTGACCGGATCTCGCAGATTACGGCCATGTCCGCTCGCATCGAGCGGGGTTATGGGCAGCGGCCGCAAGGGGCCTGGCTGACCGAACGCGTGTGGGAAGCGACCGTGGTGCCGGCCCTGGCCGATGCGGGGATTCGCTATGTGATGGTCGATGACTATCATTTCCTCTGTGCGGGAGTGCCGCGCGAACGGCTGAATGGTTATTTCTCAACCGAAGAAGACGGCCGTCGTGTCGATCTGTTTCCCATTTCCGAGGCCCTGCGCTATCGCCTGCCCTTTGCCCCGGCCCATGAGGCGGTGGCTTATCTGGAATCACTGGCAACGGAATCGGGCCAGGCGGCGGCGATCTATTTTGACGACATCGAAAAATTTGGTATTTGGCCGGAGACCTACGACTGGGTTTACACGCGCGGTTGGCTGACCCAGTTCATTGAGGGGGTGTTGGCCAGCCCGGTCATCCAGAGCAGCCATTTTCGGGATTATCACGGCCGCGCCCAGACCCATGGCATTGCCTATCTGCCCACGGTTTCATACAGCGAAATGGGCGAATGGTCCCTGCCGGCGGCAGCGGCCAACGACTATGCCGACCTGGTCGAAGCGGCCCGGCAACAGGGGACGCTGGATCGTAAGCGCGCCTTCCTGCGGGGCGGAATGTGGAAGAACTTCTTGACCCGTTATCCCGAGGCCAACTGGGCGCACAAACGCATGCTGGTCTTGTCATCGCGGCTGGCGGCCTTGCCCGTTGAGCAGCAGACGGATGATCTGCGGGGTTTGCTGCATGAGGCCCAGGCCAACGATGCCTATTGGCATGGTCTGTTCGGTGGCCTGTATCTGCCCCACCTGCGGCGTGCTATCTGGTCGGCGATGGTCGAGCTGGAGCGGCGCCTGGATGTGTTGCAACCGCGGCCCGGCGTGAGTCTTGGCGATATCGACCTCGATGGCCATGAGGAGGCCTTTCTGACCAACGCCCAGATGCAGGCCACGGTCCGCGGCGATGCCGATGCCGCCGTGGTCGAGTGGTTGTCCTATCCCTTGCGGCAAAATTTTGCCGATACCCTGCGCCGTCAGGACGAACACTATTACCGCAAGATGCACCTGCAGGAAACGGAGTCTGGGCATAGCGGTGACGGTATTGCCTCGGCGCACGACATTGTCCGTTTCAAGGACCCGATTGCACCGGCCGATCTGGTTGCGGATACCCGTCCGCGAGCCTTGTTTGTCGAGACATGGCATGGCGAGGCTGGCCCGCAAGCGGTGGAATATGGGGCTCGCCTCGAGCAAGGCGGGGCTCTGCTGTTCCTCGGTCAGGCCGGGTTGGCGCGGGTTGGCAAGATTTATTCGCTGCATCAGAACCGTCTCATCGTCGGCCTGCAGGCGAACGGCGCCGGGCGACTGGAGACCCGCATCCATCTGGCCATTCCTTGTTGTGACGGGGTGGCCGGGCGCTATGTCGTCAATGGCGAGGTGCCGGGTGGCTTCGGCCAGGCGTTTGCGTGGGATAATCTGGCGGACCTTCGCCTGGAAGATCACTTTCTGGGCGGGGCGATCGCGTTGCGCAGTGTGCCGCCAGCGCGTATCGAGGCCCGGCCACACCGCACGGTATCGCAGTCGGAGGCCGGGTTCGAGAAAATCATGCAGGCCGTCGAGCTGACCTTGGCGTGGGATATTTCCGGCCCCACCCAGTTGCGGGTCGAACTGTCCGTATTAGCGTTGGACCAGACAAATGGCTGATAAATCGAGAGATGAAACAAGGATGAACGAGATGACGATAGGCAAGGGCAAGGTGGTGTACATCACCTATTCGGTGTTGAGCGATACGGGTGAGGTCATGGGCCAGCAGGACATCCCGATCGGCTATGTGCAGGGCGCGCAGAGCGGCCTGTTTGAAGAGGTTGAGGCGGCACTGGAGGGATGTGTCGAAGGTCAACGGGTCGAGGCGCACCTCACCCCGGGCCGGGCCTTTGGCGACCGTGATCCCAACCTGGTGGTGGTCGATGAGATCGACCATGTGCCGCCGACCATTCGCTTCGTCGGTGCCGAGGCCCAACTACAAAACGATGCCGGCGATGTCATGAACTTCCGGGTCATCGAGATTGCTGACGGAAAGATCACCCTCGATGCCAATCACCCGCTGGCGGGGCGTGAGGCGCGTTGTGTGGCGACGGTCGTCTCTATCCGGGACGCAACGGCTGAAGAGATGCGGACGGGTTTTCCCGCTGAACAGGGCGCACCGTCCCTGCATTGATTCACGCGGCATAGTTGATTTACGCGACATAGTTGCCTCGCGTGGTAGCCTCGCCTGGCATAAACAAAAAAGGACGCCGAGGCGTCCTTTTTTGTTGACCCGCGATGTTGCTGCGGG
>VGVU01000159.1 GCA_016873905.1 Betaproteobacteria bacterium
CGCTACGCTGGGGTTTTTTGCGCTCAACTTCCCTTTTGGAAAGCTCTTTCTCGGCGATGGCGGGGCCTATCTGCTCGGTTTTTTGCTGGCGTGGATGGCTATTTTGCTGGTCGATCGTAATCCGGCTGTTTCGCCCTGGGCCCCGCTGTTGGCCTGCGGCTATCCCATCATGGAAACCCTGTACAGTATGACTCGCCGCATCCTCAAGCGGGCAAGTCCCGGCCAGCCAGACTGCAACCACTTGCACAGTCTGATCAAGGTACGCCTGATCCGCCCGCGTACAGGCCACTGGCCGATCCACTGGCGCAACGCCATTGTTGCCCCATTCGGCTGGTTGATTGCGGCGACGACCGGTGGACTGGCGATCGTGTTTATGCACAGCACGGGGGCGTTGATCATGGCCTGGCTGGGGTGCTCGTTGGCGTATGCAGCGTGGCATTGGGGCTTGGCACGGCGATGCAAGGAGGTTCACGCGAATGCATGAGCGGCCGTCGGGTTGGTTGTCGGGTGGATCGTTGGGTGGTTCGTCAACAGGCGGGTTCGCTAGGGTGCGGGTTTTCAGGCGGCCCGATTCCTGGCCGATGTTCGGGGGTTGTACCGCCGTCATGTTTTTCTGATCTAATCGCGCTCTACATGAATACGAACCTGACGCGAGCATGAGTGAAGGCTACACGGAAGTCCCATTGCCCGATTTTCGTCTGGAGGGGACCAGCGGTCCGTTTCAGAGCGCCGACTGCCCAGGGCGGCTGACGGTGTTGTATTTCTATCCCAAGGACAACACTCCCGGCTGTACCACCGAGGGGATCGACTTTGCCGCGCTTTATCCGGAATTCCGTGCGGCCGTGGCGCGGCGTCAAAGTGGCCGATTATGCCAACGCTGTCCTGCTCACCGTCAAGAGCCTTTCTTCAACCTGACCTGGAACCGATATGGCGCGCACTCCCCGTCCTAAAGCTCCCGCAATGCCATCCCCCGCCGCGTTGGCTCCTGAAAAAACTGTGGCCCGGAGGTCTGCCACCCCGAAATCGGCCGCCCCAAACGCCGCCAAGTCCAAGTCGCCGACCAAGTTGTTCGTGCTCGACACCAATGTCCTGATGCACGATCCCACCTCGTTGTACCGTTTCCAGGAACACGATTTGTATCTGCCGATGGCGGTGCTGGAGGAGCTGGATCACAACAAAAAGGGGATGAGCGAGGTGGCCCGCAATGCGCGGCAGGTGACCCGTTTCCTGGACGAGATTGTGAAGGGCTGCGAGGCGGATCTGGCCGATGGCGCGCCCTTGGCCGAGATCAGCCATCAGGCGGCGATCGGGCGGCTCTATTTGCAGACGCATCCGGTGCAAAGCGATGTGACCTCGGTTCTGCCGTTCAGCAAGGTCGATAACCAGATCCTCGGCGTGGTTTCCTGGCTGCAACACAAGCATCCCGGCCGGCCGGTCATCCTGGTGTCAAAAGACATCAACATGCGGATCAAGGCGCGCGCCCTGGGGATGCCGGCCGAGGATTACACCAACGACCGCGTGCTGGAAGACACCGACCTGCTTTACAGCGGTGTGCGGGAACTGCCGGCGGATTTCTGGGACAAACACGGTCAGGGCATGGAGTCCTGGCAGCAGGGCGGTCGCGTGCATTACCGCGTCACCGGCCCGCTGTGTGCCTCGCTGCTGGTCAATGAGTTTGTCTGGCAGGAAGGCCCGAATTCGCTCAATGCCGTGGTGACGCGCATCACCGGCAATACGGCCGAGCTGATGACGGTGACCGATTACAGCCATCAGAAGAACAGCGTCTGGGGCATCATGGCGCGCAATCGCGAGCAGAACTATGCCCTCAATGCGTTGATGAACCCGGACATTGATTTCGTCTCCCTGCTCGGTCAGGCCGGCACCGGCAAGACCTTGCTGACCTTGGCAGCGGCCCTGGCGCAGTGTCTGGAAAAGAAGGTGTACAGCGAGATCATCATGACCCGCGTCACCGTGCCGGTGGGCGAGGACATCGGTTTTCTGCCCGGCACCGAGGAAGAAAAGATGACGCCGTGGATGGGCGCGCTGGAGGATAACCTCGATGTCCTGCAACAGACGGATGAGTCGGCGGGCGAGTGGGGCCGGGCGGCGACGCAGGATCTGATCCGTTCGCGCATCAAGGTGAAGTCGTTGAACTTTATGCGCGGCCGCACCTTCATCAACAAGTTTCTCATCATCGACGAGGCGCAGAACCTGACCCCGAAGCAGATGAAGACCCTGGTGACGCGCGCGGGCCCGGGCACCAAGGTGGTCTGTCTCGGCAATATTGCGCAGATTGACACGCCTTATCTGACCGAAGGAAACTCGGGCCTGACCTTCGTGGTTGACCGCTTCAAGGGCTGGG
>VGVU01000160.1 GCA_016873905.1 Betaproteobacteria bacterium
ACGCTTTTCACCGCGTGGCGGCCGTATTCCCAGGCAGGGGTTGTTGTTCAGCCCATGTTGCCGGGACAGATAGCGAAACAGGCTTCGCCAACCGGACAGCGTACGCGCCAGGCTGCTCGTGGCCATGCCCTTGGCGTGGAGCGTGGCCAGGGCACGGCGAATGTCGTGGGGTTCAATGTTCTCTGGAGCGCGATCGGGCATCAACGCTGCCAGATGCGCGATATCTTCCGCGTAGGCCGCAACCGTGTGATCGCTATAGTTACGCGCCCGCAACTGGTTCAGAAAGGCATCCGTCGCTGTAGCTAGGCTGTGCACCGCGGCAGACATGGAGCGGGGCCGTGTGGCCGCTAAAAATGGCGCGCAATCGCTGCGCTTAACTGACGCGCGATCCAGCCCAGATAGAACGACCCCATCTCGGGATAAAACCGATGGACATCTTCCGACCCCAGCACCAGGAGACCGCGCACACCGCCCGGCGACTCGGTACTGCCCAGAGGCAGGAGCGCGAACGAGCCCAACTGGGCCCCGACCCCGGCGAACCATTCCCGCACCTCAGCCGGGATCTCTGCACCACAGCGCGGCCCACTCAGTGTCGCGACTTTCTGCTCAAGATCCGGGCTGACCGGCACGCACTCGGGCTGATCCGGGCTCAACACCGTCCCCCAGATGCGCAGGGCCACATGCGGCACGGCGAATCGTTCACGCAGATCGTGGTACACCGTCTGCAAGACCGCCTCCAGATTCCGCGCCGCATTCAGTTTTGCCGCCAGGGAATAGACCTTTTCACTGATCGCATCGTTGTCCTCGGCATAGCGAATCATCTCGCGCATCCGCTCCTCAAGGGCGCGCGATTTCTCGCGCAGGACCTGCAACTGCCGCTCACCCAGCGAGATCGCCTGATCACCGTGCGGATTAGGCACGGTCAACTGGGTCAGCAAGTCACCCCGCTGGGCAAAAAATTCCGGATGATCCTGCAAGTACCGCGCCACTTGATCCTGGGAAACATTCATAGCTCTACCTCACCCTCAAAAACCGTTACAGCCGGGCCCGTCAACCAGACCGGCGCAACACCCTCGGCCCCAGCCACCTCACCCGCCCATTGTATGGATAGATCGCCGCCCCGGGTATGCACCACGACGCCGGGATCTAGCAGGCCCAGGCGAATCCCCGCCACCACCGCCGCACACGCACCAGTGCCGCACGCCAAGGTCTCGCCGCTGCCGCGCTCAAACACCCGCAAGCGAATCTCGCGACGATGAACGACCTGCATGAAGCCCACATTCACCCGCTCCGGGAAGCGCATGTGGTGTTCGATCCGGGCCCCCAAGGATTGAACCGGCGCCGCGTCCAGATTGCAGACCACCCGCACGGCATGCGGATTGCCCATCGACAACACCGACAGCTCAATCGGCTCGCCATCCACATCGACCACATACACCACGGCCTCGGTCTCAGCAACAAAGGGGACCTGAGCCGGCACAAAGCGTGGCGGCCCCATGTTGACCGTCACCATACCATCGGCCTCCAGGCGCGGTTCGATGATGCCGCTCGCGGTCTCAACGCGCAGCGTGACCTTGTCGGTCAGGTTCTTGTCGTGCACAAAGCGGGCAAAACAACGCGCCCCGTTACCGCATTGCTGAACCTCACCACCATCGGCATTAAAGATGCGGTAACGAAAATCGACATCGGCCTGGGTCGGCCGCTCCACCAACAGGATCTGGTCGCAGCCAATGCCAAAATGGCGATCCGCGATAAAACGGTATTGCTCGGCAGACAAGGCCACCGTCTGGTTGATGGCGTCGAACACCACGAAATCGTTGCCGAGTCCGTGCATCTTGGTAAATCTGAGTTTCATGACATGAATTGCATATAGTCGCGATAAATGCAGCGGTCCATCACCACCGTCAACCCTGCGGCCTGTGCGCGCCGAGCCGCCTCTTCGTGCACCACACCATCCTGCAACCAAAGCGCGGGAGCACCAATGGCAATGGCCTCTTCCACCACCGCCGGCACAAATTCGGGGGCACGAAAGACATTCACCAGATCGACCGGAAACGGGAGGTCGCGCAAATGAGCGTAACAAGTCTCGCCCAGCACCGAGGTCGTTGCCGGACGCACCGGGACGATACGATAACCAAAACGCTGCAAGGCGCGGGCCACACCAAAACTCGGCCGCTCGGGTTTGGGCGACAACCCCACCACAGCCACCGTTTTCACCCGCTGCAACAGCGCCCGGATGGCATCGACCTCTGGATTGCGAAAACTCGTCATGGGTCAATCATACAAGCTGGGCTGCCCTTCGGGGCGGGTCTTGAA
>VGVU01000161.1 GCA_016873905.1 Betaproteobacteria bacterium
CGGCACGCGCAGAAGCCGCGCCAGTACACCTACATCGCATTCGAGTCGCTGCCCTTTGAGGACTGGGCGATCGGCGGGCGGTTGCTGGACGAGGACGAGTAGATCGCTGCCGTGCCCCGCGTGACCGATGCCGCACCCCCAGCCCTTTGATCCCGGCCCCATCCTGGCCGGCTTGCCGCATCTCCCCGGCGTTTATCGCTATCTGGGGGAGGCGGGTGCCGTGCTTTATGTGGGCAAGGCGCGTGACCTGAAGCGGCGCGTCTCCAGCTATTTCCAGAAGACCGATCAGAGCCCGCGTATTCGTCTGATGCTGAGTCGGCTGCGCGCCATCGAGGTGACCGTGACGCGCTCCGAGTCTGAGGCGCTGTTGCTTGAAAGCAATCTCATCAAGGCGCTGGCACCGCGCTACAACATCGTGTTTCGCGATGACAAGTCTTATCCCTATCTGGTCTTGTCCGGGCATGCCTTTCCGCGTCTGGCCTATCAGCGCGGCGGCATTACGGAAGGGAGTCAGCGTTTTGGACCTTACCCGCACGCCTTGGCGGTGCGGGACAGCATTCAGACCTTGCAGAAGGTCTTTCGTTTGCGTACCTGTGAGGACAGCGTCTATACGCACCGCTCACGCCCTTGTCTGCTGTATCAGATCCAGCGCTGTACGGCGCCCTGTGTGGGCCTGATTACGGCGGCGGATTATGCGCGTGATGTGGCTGATGCGGCCCTGTTCTTGTCCGGGCGCGATGACGATCTGGTCAGTCGCTTGCAGGCGCAGATGCAGGCGGCCGCTACGGCCCTGCAGTTTGAATACGCCGCCCGGCTACGGGATCAGCTGCTGGCCTTGAATCAGTTGCGTGAGAAACAGTTTGTCGAGAGCCGTAGCCAGCAGGACGCGGATATCCTGGCGGTGGCCATGGCGGGCGGTTTGGCCTGCGTTTATCTGTTGATGGTGCGCGGTGGGCGCAGCCTGGGTGGCCGGGCGTTTTTTCCGGGCCATGTTGAGGGGGCCGAGCCACCGGGTGTGCTCGATGCCTTTGTCGCCCAGCATTACGCCAGCCAGCCAGCCCCGTCGATCCTGATCCTGGAATACCCCTGTGAGTCAGCGGATTGGCTGGGCGAGGCGGCGGGCCATTCCGTCAAGGTGTTGACGCGGGTAAACGGTGAGCGCCGGGTCTGGCTACAAACGGCGCGGCAAAATGCGACGCTCGCTCTGGCGGCCCGCGAAGGTCAGCAGGCTGGACAGGAGGCGCGCCTGGCGGCCTTGAATGCGGCACTGGACGGTGGGGCGAGTGGCATGATTGCACGCATTGAATGTTTCGATGTGAGCCATACGCAGGGAGAGGCGGCGGTTGTGTCGTGCGTGGTGTACGATCACGGGGCCATGCAGAACGCCCAATATCGCCGATTTAATGTCACCCCTGCGAGCGGGGGGGATGACTATGCCGCGTTGCGCGAGGCCTTGTTGCGCCGCTATGGTCTGCAAGAGGGGGCGATTGAGGCCGAGGTCGATCGCGCGACCGCGCGACCGGATCTGCTCTTGATTGACGGTGGCCGGGGTCAGGTGAATGTGGCGCAGGCCGTGCTGGATGAATTGGGTTTGGGTGATGTGCGGGTTCTGGGCGTGGCCAAAGGCGAGGCCCGGAAGCCCGGTTTGGAGCAGTTGATCTGGCCGGACGAGGCGGAGCCCTTGCGTCTGCCGCCCGATCATCCCGGCCTGCACCTGATCCAGCAGATTCGCGATGAGGCCCACCGCTTTGCCATTACGGGTCACCGCGCCCGGCGTGCCAAGGCGCGCGTCAGTTCCAGCTTGCAAGAGATTCCCGGCGTGGGTGCCAAACGGCGGCAGCGCCTGTTGCAGACCTTCGGTGGTTTGCGTGGGGTGCAGTCGGCGGGGATTGAGGAGATTGCTCAGGTGGAGGGCATCAGCCAGACCCTGGCAGAACAGATCTACGGAGCGCTCCACGGATGCCCATGAATCTGCCCAACACCCTGACCTGGCTGCGCATCGCGCTGATCCCGATCTTCGTTGGGGTGTTTTATCTTCCGGACGGCCTGTTGCTCAAGGAGCAGGTCAATCTGATTTCGACGGCGATCTTCATCCTTGCGGCGCTGACGGACTGGCTGGATGGTTACCTGGCGCGCCGTTTCAATCAGATGTCAGCCTTCGGCGCCTTTCTGGATCCGGTAGCGGATAAGTTGATGGTGGCGGCGGCGCTGATCGTGCTGGTCGATCTGGATCGCGCCAATGTCTATGT
>VGVU01000162.1 GCA_016873905.1 Betaproteobacteria bacterium
CTCGTCAGGTGAATGCCGCCCGCCACAAAAAGCGCCACGATCCCCGTCGTCTTGAGCCGACTCTCAGCGCGATAGCGCAGCCCGTCACGCTGCCAGAGATAACTCGCCGCACCGATCGTGAAACCATGCTCGGAACTCGACATGGCGTATTGCACGCTCATCTGGGCGGGCAACGGGTTGAGTGGCGGCGGTTGCGAGTCAACGACGGCCGCCTTGGCAGGCGCCGAGACCGGGGGTGTCGGTCCAGCAACGGCCGGCGGGACAGGGACCGGTTGGGTTACTGGCTGGGGCACCGGTAGGGTCACTGGATGGGGCTGTGTTGACAACGGCGTGGGCGCAGGCGGCGGTTCGGGAAGGGCGGCCGCTGGCGCCTCTATCGGTGCTGCACGCATTTCTGGCGCTCGCTCCAAGGCCGGGGCGACAACCGGTTTCGGCGCCAGGCGCGGTTCAGGAAACGGCTGCGCTGACACCAACACCGCCTCCAGCCGCGATCCGGCATCTTCGTCTGCGTCGGAGGCATTCCAGAAGTTCAACGGGCTGACAAACCAGCCCAAATGCACCAGCAGGGAGGCCAACCCCGCCCACCCGGAAACTGTGCGCCGGGTGTACGCCATGGCGCTTAATCCAGCGCCGGTACGACGCAGCTTGCCACGGCGGATGGGCGGTTGGGCTGCAACCGCACCCCACCCGTCGGCGTGATTTGCAGCCGACCTTCGGCGAACCAGCGGATCGCTTGCGGATAGATTTGATGCTCCTGCGCCAGCACGCGGGCAGCCAGGGTCTCGGGCGTGTCATCGTCCAGCACCGGCACAGCGGCCTGGATGACGATGGGTCCAACATCGACTTCCGGGGTCACAAAATGCACCGTGCAACCGTGCAACTTGACGCCCGCCGCCAGCGCCCGTTCGTGCGTGTGCAGGCCCGGAAAGGCCGGCAACAAAGCGGGGTGGATGTTGATCAGGCGCCCCGCATAATGCGTCACGAAGGCATCGGTCAGCACGCGCATAAAGCCGGCCAGGACAACAAGATCCGGCGCGTAACGGTCGATCTCGGCCATCAACGCCGTATCAAAGGCGGCACGATCAGGAAACGCCGTGTGATCGAACACCGCCGTGGTAATGCCGCGCGCAGCCGCCGTGGCCAGACCCGCTGCGTTCGTGCGATTACTGATCACGGCGGCAAACTCGACGGGCAGAGCGCCCGCGTCCACCGCATGGAACAGCGCCTCCATATTGGAACCGCGCCCGGAGATCAGAATGACGAGGCGGGTCATGAGGCGGAGATGTGGCGCTCGTTGTTAGCGGTATTGCACATGCGGCGCGGCATCGGTCGCGACGACCTCGCCCAGGCGATAAACCATTTCGCCCTGCGCGCTCAGGAAGTCGGCGGCACGCGCGGCATCGCCCGCCGCGACGATGACGACCATGCCAACGCCGCAGTTGAAGGTGCGACGCATCTCAAGATCACTCACATTGCCGGCCTGCTGCAACCACTGGAACACCGGCGGCAAGGTCCAGCTCGCCACATCAATGGCGACCGCCGTGCCATCCGGCAGCACACGCGGGATGTTTTCGGTCAGACCCCCGCCGGTGATGTGCGCCATGCCCTTGATCTCCAGCTCGGCCATCAGCGCCAGCAACGGTTTGACATAAATGCGCGTCGGTTCGAGCAAGGCGTGGCCAAAGGGCTGGCCGTGGAAATCGGCGTTGAGGTCGGCACCGCTCACCTCAATCAGCTTGCGCACCAGCGAATAGCCATTGGAATGCGGCCCGCTGGAGGCCAGGCCCAGCACCGCGTCGCCGGGCTGAATGGTTTGGCCGGAAATGAGTTTGGCCTTTTCGGCCACGCCGACGGCAAAACCCGCCAAGTCGTATTCGCCGGGCGGATACATGCCGGGCATCTCGGCGGTCTCGCCGCCGATCAAGGCGCAGCCAGACAGCTCACAGCCGGTCGCAATGCCGCTGACCACGGCCTCGCCGGTATCAACATCCAACTTGCCACAGGCAAAGTAGTCGAGAAAAAACAGGGGTTCGGCGCCTTGTACGAGGATATCGTTGACGCTCATGGCGACCAGATCCTGGCCAATGGTGTCGTGCTTGTTCAGCTCAAACGCCAACTTCAACTTGGTGCCAACGCCGTCGGTTCCGGAGATCAA
>VGVU01000163.1 GCA_016873905.1 Betaproteobacteria bacterium
ACAACGCCGTCGACTTCCGGTGCGTCGGCATAGCTGCGACCGGTGGCGCGGCCTTTGTGGACTTCGTCGATCAATACCGTCATTTCCTGCCCCAGGCGCGCCTTGAGTTTCATGGCGCTGATGTCGGCTTGGTGGTCCATGAAACGCGCAAGGCGGTCTTGCTGAATGTCTGGGTCCACCGGGTCGGGCAGCGCGTTGGCCGCCGCGCCTTCGACCGGCGAATAGGCAAAGGCACCAACACGGTCAAGTTGTGCGTCGGACAGAAAATCGAGCAGTTCGTCGAAATCGTCTTCGGTCTCGCCGGGGAAGCCAACAATGAAGGTGCTGCGGATGACCAGTTCCGGGCAGATTTCGCGCCATTTTTCGATGCGGCGCAGGGTGCCTTCGATGTCGCCCGGGCGTTTCATGGCCTTCAGGATGCGTGGGCTGGCGTGCTGGAAGGGCACATCCAGATAGGGCAGGATTTTTCCTTCGGCCATGAGCGGGATCACCGCGTCCACGCTGGGGTACGGGTACACATAATGCAGGCGCACCCAGATACCAAGCCGGGCGAGTTCTTCGGCCAGGGTGTGCATCCGGGTCTTGATCGGGCGGCCGTGGTGAAAGCCGCTGCGGTATTTGATATCGACGCCGTAGGCGCTGGTGTCTTGCGAGATGATCAGCAATTCCTTGACGCCGGCCTTGGCCAAGGCCTCGGCCTCGGCCAGCACCTCGTTGATCGGGCGCGAGACCAGATCGCCGCGCAGGGACGGGATGATGCAGAACGAACAGCGGTGGTTACAGCCTTCGGAGATCTTCAGCCAGGCGTAATGCCGGGGCGACAGTTTCAGGCCGCCGGGCGGAACCAGGTCGGTAAACGGGTCGTGCGGGCGCGGCAATTCGGCATGCACGGCGGACATGACTTCATCCAGCGCATGCGGGCCGGTAATGGCCAGCACCGAGGGATGGGCGTTGCGCACGACATCGGCGCGTGCGCCCAGACAACCGGTAACGATGACTTTGCCGTTTTCAGCCAGGGCCTCGCCGATCGCGTCTAACGATTCCTGCACCGCGCTGTCGATGAAACCGCAGGTGTTGATGACCACCACATCGGCACCGGCATAGGTGTCGGACATTTCATAGCCTTCGGCGCGCAATTGGGTCAGGATGCGCTCAGAATCAACCGTCGCCTTGGGACAGCCGAGGGAAACCATCCCCACGCGTTTCAATTTTGACATACACATTTCGCTCGTATTGAGTGCAGCCATTGTAAGGCAGGCGGTGATTTACCGAATCACGACTTGCGGCGCATCGTGCTCCGTCTCGGGCTGATATTTATCAAGGATATTCCGCCTCCACCCAACGAATATACGGGCTCTAACCACCCAACCGAAAGCCTTCCATGAATCTGCAGCACACGATCAACATCCCGGTTCACAACCACAACCGCGCTGATGGCATCTACGCCTTCGACGCTCGCGGCATTGCCAAACGCTTCCGGCACGCGGCCATCTTCGGCGCCCTGGACAGCCTGTTGCCAGGCGAACGCATGCGCTTCGTCAATGACCACAACCCGCTGCCGCTGCTGCAACAGATGCAGGCCCGTTACGGCGACCGCGTCGAGATCAATTATCTCGAACAGGGTGCAGACGGCGTCATGATCGACTTCATCGTCAAGCACGCCTGAGGCGCGACATGTCCCGGATTGCCGATTACCTCAGCGAGGACCACACCCACTGCGACGATCTGTTCGTGGCCGCTGAGAACGCGGTGAGCACAACCGACTGGGCGCTGGCGCAGACGGCCTTCGAGCAATTCTCGAACGCCACCCTGTGTCACCTGGCGCGGGAAGAGGTCATCCTGTTTCCGGCCTTCGAGGCCACCACCGGGATGGTCAACGGCCCAACCCAGGTCATGCGCATGGAGCACACCGAGATGCGCGATACCCTGTCTGCCATGGCAGACAGTCTGGCGCGGCACGATAGCAGCGCGTTTCTGGGCCTGTCCGAGACCCTGCTGATGCTGATGCGTCAACACAATACCAAGGAAGAACAAATCCTCTACCGCATGTGCGATCAGATGTTGGCTGGGGAGGCCGACAACCTCGTTGTACGCATGGCTGCGGTCACGCCGGGAGCCAACCCCCAAGCCTGATTTT
>VGVU01000164.1 GCA_016873905.1 Betaproteobacteria bacterium
TGACAGCGCGGATCGCATTGCTCAGGGCTGAAACCAGGGGGCCGCGGCCGGTCAGGAAGGGCTGGGCGCCGATCTCCCAGTCGAGGGCGTAATCCAGGCCATGGCGATCCAGAATGGCGTGCACGCGCTCTTGCAGCGAGGCGACCGTGCTGGCCGTTCCGTGCCGAAAGTTGAAGAGGACCTCCAGCGTTCCGGGGACGACATTGGTCGCGCCGGTACCGGCATGAATGTTGGAGATCTGCCAAGTGGTGGGCGGGAAGAACTCGTTGCCGCTATCCCACACCGTCGCCGCCAGTTCTGCAATCGCCGGCGCGGCAAGATGGATGGGATTCCGGACCTTTTCGGGATAGGCGATGTGGCCTTGTTTGCCACGCACGCTAAGGCGGCCGTGCAGGGAGCCCCGACGGCCGTTCTTGATCGTGTCGCCCAAAGCGGTCACGCAGGTGGGTTCACCGACGATGCAAAAGTCGATGCGTTCGCCACGCGCCTTGAGCGCCTCGACGACGCGAACAGTGCCGTCAATGGCCGGTCCTTCCTCGTCGGAAGTAATCAGAAAGGCGATGCGGCCCTTGGCCTCGGGTTGATCCTGCACGAAGGCCTCGGTGGCGGCGAGAAAGGCGGCAATGGAGGACTTCATATCGGCGGCGCCGCGCCCATAAAGACGGCCATTGCGTTCGCTGGGCGTGAACGGATCGCTATCCCATTTGTCCAGCGGGCCGGAGGGCACGACATCTGTGTGGCCGGCAAAGCAGAGCAGGGGACCGCGCTGAGCGTGGTTATCCCGCGGGGCTTGAATCGCCCACAGGTTGGTGACCCCCCCCTGCGCGAGCGTTTCGAGCGTAAAACCCAGGGCGGTCAGGCGTTCACCGAGCCAGGCCTGGCAGCCGGCATCGTCAGGGGTCAGCGAACGGCGGCTGATGAGTTCGTGCGCGTAGCGAATGGCAGCGTCCTGCATCGTGGTGTTATCAAGCGAAGAAGGTGGCATAAGCATCCTCGGAAAAACCGAGCAGATGACGGTCGTTGGAGATCATCAAGGGGCGCTTGATGACGCTGGGCGTGGTCTGCATGATCAGCAGGGCGCTGGCTGCATCGGTCACGCTGGCCTGGGTTGCGGCATCCAGCTTGCGCCAGGTGGGGCCACGACGATTAATGAAGGGTTCCCAGCCGTGCGCGGCCAGCATCTTTTGCAATTCAGCCACCGGAACGCCCTGCTTCTTGTAATCGTGGAAGGTGTAGGCAATACCCTTCGCCTCGAGCCAGTCGCGGGCCTTTTTCACCGTGCTGCAGTTTGGGATGCCATACATGACGGCGCCTGAAGACGCGCTTGGGGAATGTTTCATGGCACACTTGCGTAATCGTAACAGGAGGATTGTAACCGTGATGTCGTTCAGAATTGGTCATGGCCTTGATGTGCACGCCTTTGCAAAGGACCGCGATTGCATCATCGGCGGGGTGAAGATTGATCATCCGGTTGGCTTGCTGGGGCATTCGGACGCCGATGTGTTGCTGCATGCGATCTGTGATGCCTTGCTGGGAGCGGCGGGCCTGGGCGACATTGGTCGCCATTTTCCAGATTCCGATCCGCGTTACAAGGGCATCGACAGCCGCAAACTGCTGCGTCATGTCGCGGATCTATTGCGCGAACAGGGATGGAAGACCGGCAATGTGGATGCCACGATCATTGCCCAGGCGCCGAAGATGGCGCCGCATATCCCGGCCATGTGCGAACACATTGCGGCGGATCTGGGCGTGGAGGTCAGTGCGGTCAATGTCAAGGCGACGACCACTGAGCGCTTGGGCTTTACCGGTCGCGGCGAGGGGATCGCGGCGGAGGCGGTGTGCCTGATCCGGCGGGACTGAGCGCACGCCTCTTTTTTGCCCTCTGGCCGGATGCGGCGGTACGGGCGCAGTTATTACAGGCACAGCAACACCTCCATGCCGCCTTTGGCGGGCGGCGCATGGCTGCCGACACCTTGCACCTGACCCTGTTGTTCGTCGGCGCTTGCCCGCGTGCGCGTCTGGACGAATGGGTGAAGATGGCGGCGGAGGTTCGCTTTAAACCCTTCGC
>VGVU01000165.1 GCA_016873905.1 Betaproteobacteria bacterium
TGAATCAGATCGGCGTGGGGCAGGCCATAACCAAGATAACCCCGGGTGACGGCCACGACCAGACGCAGGTGGGAGAGCACCAGCTTACGCGCGGCCTCAACATCCCCGTTGTCGCGCAGGCGACGGCCCAGCTCGACCTCTTCGTCGGCGGTCAGGAGCGGGAAACGATGGGTCGCCTGGATATAGCTATCAAGGCTGCCCAAGGTGGTTGGAACAGGAAAATGCAGGGTATCAGCGGTCATGGCGAACTCCCTTTAAGATCAACTCGTTCCATTTTAGCACTCGATGATATGGAGTGCCAGTATGGACGATAAGGCGTGATCTTGAGGTTAGTCGAAGTCGCGCAGGGTGTAGGCGACCGATAGCCAGGCCCCCGCCAGGCCCAGCAGGGCGCCGCAGGCCAGCAGCAGGAGGCTGATGGGGGCATCCAGATGGGCGAGCCGGAAGCTGCTGCCATAGGTGCTGGCGAGTTCGGCCACGCTTTGGTTTAACCAGAGGATCGCAAGTCCAGAGAGGATTAAGGCGGCCAGACCGCCCAAGAGACCTTGCAGGGCGCCAAAGTAGAGGAAGGGACGGCGGATGAAGCGATCGGTGGCGCCGATCAGGCGGGAGATCTCGATCTCGTCGCGGCGCGCGTAGATCTGCAGGCGGATGGTGTTTCCGGTGATGGCGGCCAGCGACAGGGCGAGGACGGTGCCCAGCATCCAGGTGAGGCCAACGCCGAAGTCGAGCAGCGCGGCGAGGCGGTGGGCCCAGGCCTCGGCGCTCGCGATGGTGTCGACCTCGGGGCGCTGCCGGAGTTGCTGGCCAAGGCGGCGGATCTGTTCTGGGTGAACTTGGGTCGGTTCAATCACCAGGGCGTGGGGTAAGGGGTTGCTGGAGAGACTGGTGAGGACATCATCAAGGCCGCTGCGTTGGAGCTCCAGGAGGGCGTCTTCGCGGGAAACGAAGCGCAGCTTGCGAATCCCGGGTTCGTTGCGCAGGGCCTCAGCGAGGCCAAGGGCGGCGGCCGTTTCGATCTTGGGCTTCAGAAAGACCGTCATCTCGGTGTGCTCGGACAGGCTGCTCGAGGCACGGTCGAGGTTGGAAATCAGGAGATAAAGGCCTGTGGGCAGGGACAGGGCGATGCCAATGACGAGAATGGAAAAGGCACTGGCCAGGGGTTGCGCGCGCAGGCGCTGCCAGGCCGTGACCAGGCTGTCGAGGTGATGTTGGGTGTGGGCGCCGAGGATCATGACAGGGCCCCATCAGCAAGGACGAGGCAGCGTTTCCCATAGCGCGCAATCAGGTCCTGATCATGGGTGGCGATGAGGATGGTGTCGCCGCCCTCGTTGAGGGCTTGGAGGATGTTCATGATCTCGTGGGCGTAATCATCGTCGAGATTGGCGGTGGGCTCGTCGGCGAGGATCAGCCGGGGGCGTCCGACGATGGCGCGGGCGATACACAGGCGTTGTTGTTCGCCGCCAGAGAGGGTGATGGGGCGGCTGCGCTCACGGTCGGCCAGGCCGACCTTTTCCAGTGCGGCGCGGGCTCGGCGAGTGGCCTCTGCGCCGTGGATCTCGCGGAGATGCAGGGGCAGCAGGACATTGTCGAGCACGCTGCGGTCATAGAGAAGCTTGTGATCCTGGAAGATCATGCCGATGTTGAGCCGGAAATAGGGCACGGCCGTGCGGGGCAGACGGGAGATATCCTTGTCGCTGATCTTGATGTGACCGGAGGTCGGTTTTTCGATACTGCCGATCAGTTTGAGCAGGGTGCTTTTGCCCGCGCCCGAGCGACCGGTGATGAAGACCATCTCGCCGAGCTGGATGTGCAGATTCACATTCGCCAGGGTGACATGGCCGCCGGGGTAGCGCTTGGTGACATCAATGAGTTCAATCATGGCGGTTATTCGAACAGGGCGTCGACAAATTCCTGGGCGCGGAAGGGTTGCAGGTCGTCCAGGCCTTCGCCAACGCCGATGTAACGCACCGGAACCGGGTGTTTGCGCGCCAAGGCCGCGATCACGCCGCCCTTGGCCGTGCCGTCGAGCTTGGTCAGGACGAG
>VGVU01000166.1 GCA_016873905.1 Betaproteobacteria bacterium
TCGCCGCCGGAGAAAGGGGCAATGGCCTGGGTGGCCATTTCGCCGGCGAAATTGAAGCCGCCGAGAAAGCTGCGCAGATCTTGCTCGCGCTCTGAAGGGGCGATTTGTTGCAGGTGCCAGAGTGCCGACTGGTCATGGCGCAGACGATCGACCTGATGTTGGGCGAAATAGCCGATGTTGAGCCCTTGCCCGGCGGTGATCTTGCCGCTCAGAGGGGTCAGTTCACCGGCGAGGGTCTTGATGAAGGTTGATTTGCCGGCGCCATTGACCCCCAGGAGGCCGATGCGGCTGCCGCTTTGCAGGTTGAGATCAAGGCGGCTCAGGATCGGGGTATCGGCGCGGTAACCGGCGCTAACCGTTTCGAGAACCAGGAGCGGGTTGGGGGCCCGCTCGGGCTCGCGGAATTCAAATCCGAAGGCGGCGCAGGCGTGAATAGGCGCGAGGTCTTCCATGCGCGCCAGCATCTTCATGCGCGACTGCGCCTGCTTGGCCTTACTGGCCTTGGCCTTGAAGCGGTCGATGAAGGATTGCAGGTGGGCGCGTTCGCGGGCCTGTTTGACATAGGCCGCCTGGGTGAGGGCGAGATGAATGGCGCGCTGGCGTTCGAACTCGGAATAGTTTCCGCCGTAACGCTTGATCTGGGCCGCGTCGATGTGGAGGATGGCGGTGACCACACCGTCCAGGAAGTCGCGATCGTGCGAGATGATGATCAGGGTGCCGGGATAGCGCTTGAGCCAATCCTCCAGCCAGAGGATGGCGTCGAGGTCGAGGTGGTTGGTGGGCTCGTCCAGCAGCAGGAGATCGGACGGGCACATCAGGGCCTGCGCGAGGTTGAGGCGCATCCGCCAGCCGCCGGAAAATGCCGCCACCGGCTGGGTCATCTGGGTCTGGCTAAAGCCAAGGCCGGTCAGGAGTTGCTGCGCGCGGCTGCTGGCGGTGTAGGCATCGGCATCCTGCAGGGCGATGTGCAGTTCGGCGATGCGGTGACCGTCATGCGCTGCCTCAGCCAGGGCCAGTTCGCTCTCAAGTCGGCGCAGGGTGGTGTCGCCGTCAAGGGTGTAGTCGAGCGCGTTGCGCTCCAGGGCGGGCGTCTCCTGGGCGACATGGGCAATGCGCCAGCCAGTGGGCAGAAAGGCGTCACCGCTGTCGGCCTGAATGGCGCCGCGCAGCAGGGCGAACAGGCTTGTCTTGCCCGATCCGTTGCTGCCGATCAGGCCGATGTGCTCGCCCGGATGGATGACGAGATCGACCTTTTGCAGCAAGGACTTGGTGCCTCGGATGAGGCTGAGTTGTTGGAGGCGAATCATGGGATTAACCTGGGCCGATCAAGCCGGGGTGTCCCGGTTGATCGGCGTTATTTTTTCTTCGGCATCAGGAAATCGGTGATGGTGCCGTCCAGCATCTCGGCGGCAAAGCACACGGTCTCAGAGAGCGTCGGGTGGGCGTGGATGGTGAGGCCGATGTCTTCGGGTACAGCACCCATCTCGATGGCAAGACAGGCCTCGGCCAGCAACTCACCCGCATTGGTTCCGACGATGCCGACGCCGATGATGCGGTGCGTGTCGGGGTCGATGATCATCTTGGTGCTGCCTTCGGTGCGGTTGATGGACAGCGCTCGCCCGCTGGCGACCCAGGGGAAGCTCTGTTTTTCGATGGCGATACCCTTGGCCTTGGCCTCGGTCTCGGTCATGCCCACCCAAGCGATCTCGGGGTCGGTGTAGGCCACTGACGGAATCACCATGGCCTGGAACTCGACCTTGTGGCCGGCAATCACCTCGGCGGCAACCTTGCCTTCATGCACGGCCTTGTGCGCCAACATGGGTTGGCCGACGATATCGCCGATGGCGAAGATGTGCGGCACATTGGTGCGCATCTGCTTGTCCACCGGGATAAAGCCGTACTCGTCCACGGTGACGCCCGCCGCCTCGGCAGCGATCTGCTTGCCATTGGGGCGGCGACCAATGGCCACCAGGACGCGGTCGAAAACAGCGGTTTTGGGCGTGCCGTTGGTCTCCAGAGTGACATGGATGCCATC
>VGVU01000167.1 GCA_016873905.1 Betaproteobacteria bacterium
GCGACGGCGCGCGAAGTTGACAGCCAGGTCACCGACCGGATCGAGAAAAAGTTGCAGGAGTTGCCGCTGCTCGACAACCTGCGCAGCTATTCCAAACCGGGCGAGTCGGTCACCTTTGTCGAGCTGCGTGACTACACGCCGCCCAAACAGGTGCCCGAGCTGTTCTATCAGGCGCGCAAAAAGCTCGACGACATCCGCCATACCTTGCCCGAGGGCGTGCAGGGGCCGTTCCCCAACGACGAGTTTGGCGACACCTTTGGCATTCTCTATGCGCTGACCGGCGAGGGTTACACCCATGCTGACCTGCGCCGGCAGGCCGATCGTCTGGCCCACACCCTGCGCCGGGTGAAGGATGTCGGCAAGGTCGATCTGGTCGGCGTGCAGGCGGAGCGGATCTGGATTGAGGCCTCGGCGGCCAAGTTGGCGAGTCTGGGGCTGGATCCCGAGCTGATCGCGCAGGCCGTGCGCGGCCAGAATACGGTGACGCCCAGCGGCGCCGTCGAGACGCGCGAGGATCGCGTGCGCATCCAGGTGAGCGGCCGCCTTGCGGGCGGGCCTGATGCCGCTGAGGCCCTGCGCGCCGTCAGCCTGCGCGCGGCGGGCAAGAGCTTCCGTCTCGGCGATGTGGCCGAGGTGCGGCGCGGTACCGCCGATCCGGCGCAACCCTTGTTCCGCTGGCAGGGACAGCCGGCCATTGGACTGGCCCTGACGATGACCAAGGGGGGCGACATCCTGGCCCTGGGCGAGCGGCTCAAGGCCGAGTCCGCGCACCTCGCCGCGACCTTGCCCGTGGGCATGGCCTTGCATCAGGCCGCCGACCAGCCCGAGGTGGTGCGCCAGAATATCGACGAGTTCATGAAGAGCCTGGCCGAGGCCGTGGCCATCGTGCTGGCGGTGTCCTTTCTGGCGCTGGGTTGGCGCCCCGGGTTGGTGGTCGCGATTGCGATCCCGCTGGTGCTGGCCATCGTCTTTCTGCTGATGCGCCAGATCCATCTCGACCTGCAACGGATCTCGCTCGGGGCGCTGATCATCGCCCTGGGGCTGTTGGTTGATGACGCCATCATTGCGGTCGAGATGATGGTGATCAAGATGGAGCAGGGCTGGGACAAGGCGAAGGCCGCGGCGTTTGCCTACACCTCGACCGCTTTCCCGATGCTGACAGGCACCCTGATCACGGCAGCGGGTTTTCTGCCGGTGGGGTTTGCCAAGAGCGCGGCGGGCGAATACACCTTCTCGATCTTCGCTGTGGTCGGCATGGCGCTCCTGGCCTCCTGGGTGGTGGCGGTGATCTTCACGCCCTGGCTGGGTGTGCGCCTGTTGAATCGCGACAAGCTGATGGCCATTGCCGCGCGTCATGGCGGGGACCCCTACGCGGCGCCGTTCTACCGGCTTTTCCGGCGGCTGGTGACGGCCTGCGTGCGCTATCGCTGGCGCGTCATCCTCGCCACGGGGGTCATTTTTGTCCTCGCCGTGGTCGGCTTTGCCAAGGGCGTCGAAAAGCAGTTCTTCCCCTCCTCCAAGCGGCCGGAGTTGCTGGTCGATCTGTGGCTGCCGCAGGCCGCCTCGCTCAAGGCCACGCAGGCCGCGGTCACGCGCCTGGAAGCGGTGCTGGCGCAGGATGCCGAGATCAAGGCGCGCGTGCGCCACAGCGTCAGCTACATTGGCATGGGCAGTGTGCGTTTTTACCTGCCGCTTGATCAGCAGATGGCGCACGACAATTTTGCCCAACTGGTGGTGATGACCACCGATCCCGAGGCGCGCGAGGTCGTCAAGCAACGGCTGGAAGACCACCTGGCCCGCGAGTTTACTGAGTTGCGCGGTCGCGTTACCCGGCTCGAAAACGGCCCGCCGGTTGGCTATCCGGTCGCCTTCCGGGTAATCGGCGACGACCCGGATCGGTTGCGTCAGATTGCGGCTCAGGTGGCCCAGGTGATGCGCACCCATCCTTATGCGCGTGAGGTGCATCTGGACTGGAACGATCTCATCAAGCAGGTGCGTCTGGATGTCGATCAGGACAAGGCGCGGGCGCTGG
>VGVU01000168.1 GCA_016873905.1 Betaproteobacteria bacterium
GAACGCTCGAAAATCGCATCCACGCCGTACTCGCTCTTGAGCCGGTGCTCGACCACCTCAAATTGCAACTGGCCGACCGCGCCCAGCAGCAGCGTGGTCTCGACCATGGGCGTGAAGACCTGAATGGCGCCTTCCTCGCCCAGCTCTTGCAGGCCTTTTTGCAGTTGCTTGGACTTGAGCGGGTCGCGCAGACGGGCGCGCGAGAACAGGTCCGGCGCGAAGTAGGGAATGCCCTTGAAGGTGACGGGCGTGCCTTCGCACAGCGCATCGCCGATCTGCAACTGGCCGTGGTTGTGAATGCCGATGATGTCGCCGGCATAGGCCTCTTCCATGCGGGTGCGCTCGTTGGCCATGAAGACGACGGCGTTGGCGATCTTGATCTCTTTGCCGGTGCGCCGATGTTTGACCTTCATGCCCGGCGTGTATTGGCCCGAGCAGACGCGGAAGAAGGCGATGCGGTCGCGATGGTTGGGATCCATGTTGGCCTGGATCTTGAACACGAAGCCGCTGAACTTGGCATCGTCGGGGGCGACGGTGGTGGCGCTGCCGTTGGCCAGCACGGCCTCGCGCGGCTGCGGCGCGGGGGCCCAGTCGATCAGCGCCTTGAGGATCTCGCGCACGCCGAAGTTGTTGATGCCAGAGCCGAAGAAGACGGGCGTCTGCACGCCGCGCAGGAAGTCGTCGTGGTTGAAGGCCGCGCCGGCACCGAGCACCAGTTCGGTCTCGCCGCGCATCTGCTCAAACTCCATCGGGCATTGCGCCTCAAGCGCCGTGACCGCGTCGCCGCGCAGGGTCTCAAAGCCTTGATCGGCGCGTTCCTCGCCCGGGACAAAGCGCAGCACCGAGTCGTCGATCAGGTGATAGACGCCCTGAAAACGCTTGCCCATGCCGATGGGCCAGGTGACCGGCGCGCAGTGAATCTTGAGGACCGATTCGATCTCGTCGAGCAACTCGATGGGATCGCGCACCTCGCGGTCCAGCTTGTTGATGAAGGTGATGATCGGCGTGTTGCGCAGGCGGCACACCTCCAACAGCTTGATGGTCTGTTCTTCCACGCCCTTGGCGGCGTCAACCACCATCACGGCGGCATCGACGGCGGTCAGCACGCGATAGGTGTCTTCGGAGAAGTCCTGATGGCCGGGGGTGTCGAGCAGGTTGATGACGCAGTCGTTGTACTGGAACTGCATCACCGAGCTGGCGACGGAGATGCCGCGCTGCTTTTCGATGTCCAGCCAGTCGGAGGTCGCGAACTTGCCGCTCTTCTTGGCCTTGACGGTCCCGGCCATCTGGATCGCGCCGCCGAACAGCAGCAGTTTCTCGGTCAGCGTCGTCTTGCCGGCGTCCGGGTGGGAGATGATGGCAAAGGTACGCCGCCGCGCCGCCGCGCGGGCGATGGGTGAATCAGACACAATCAGGACTGCTGGATGCCAGCCACGACCCAGCGCTCGACGCCTTCTTCGCGAACCAGGTGCCAGATCTCGTTGAACGGGGTCTCGGCGCCATCTTCACGCAGTTGGCCGGAATAGCGCACGCTGACAATCTGCCGGCGACCTTCATCGGCCCAGTCGGCCACCTCGGCCTCGAGGTTGAGGACATCGGTCTGGCTGGTCGCGCCGTGACGGCCCTCGATGTCGAGCTTCACCTCGGCAAACATCTCGGGCGAGAGGAAGTCGCGCAGGTCGTTCAGGTTGCCGGCATCGTGCGCCGCCTGCATGCGGATGAAGGTGATCTTGGCCAGGCGCACAAAGGCATCGCGGTCAAAATCAGCCGGCAGGGCGGCGGCCGGCGCGGCGGCGGGGGCGCTACCGCCTGCCATGGTCGGCGTCTGCGGTTCGAAATGACCGGCGGGACCGTTGGCCGCGTACTGCATGGGCTGCGGACGGCGGTTGCGGTTCATGAACCAGCGCACGGCCATGAACACGACCAGGGCGAGGAGGGCGAGCATCAGGATATTGGCCATTTCTTCGCCAAAACCAAAGTGCGAGGCCAGGGCGGCCAG
>VGVU01000169.1 GCA_016873905.1 Betaproteobacteria bacterium
CTAAAGCCAGGGGCGGCATCAGTTACAATGCCGCTCCTCCGCGCAGATAAATCTCGCTAAGCCGCTTCGAAACCAACAGATCAACGGGATGCAGCTCTTCACCTTCGGAGTCAATCACCACACCGCGCCCGTTTCCATTCGGGAGCGCGTTGCCTTTCCGCCCGATGTGCTGGAAAGGGCCTTGCACAACCTGACCCGCGAGGGTCTGGCCAGCGAGGCCGTCATCCTGTCCACCTGTAATCGCACCGAGATCTACTGCAACACCCACACGCCCGAGGCTGTGGCTGACTGGCTGGCCGATTTCCACAAGATCGACCGCAGGGAGGTCAACCCCTACCTCACCATCATGCCTAACACCGATGCCGTGCGTCACGCCTTTCGGGTCGCCTCCGGTCTCGACTCCATGGTTCTCGGCGAGACCCAGATCCTCGGACAATTAAAGCAGGCGGTGGACCGCGCCCAGACCGCGGGCAGTGTGGGCACGCTGCTCTCCAAGCTGTTCCAGCGCACTTTTGCCGTCGCCAAGGATGTACGCACCGCCACCGAGATCGGGGCCAATACGGTCTCCATGTCGGCCGCCGCCGTCAGTCTCGCCGAACGCATCTTCCCCTCCATTGCCGAGCAGTCCGTCCTCCTGATCGGCGCTGGCGAGATGATCGAACTGGTCGCCACTCACTTTGCCGCCCGCAACCCGCGCCGCATGATGGTCATCAATCGCACCGTCGAACGGGCGCACGAACTCTGCGACCGTTTTGGCGGCGAGGCCGCCGCCCTGACCCAATTGCCAGAACTCCTGCACGAGTTCGACATCATCGTCACCTCCACCGCCAGTCCCCTGCCCATCCTCGGTCTGGGCCTGGCCGAACGCGCCCTCAAGGCCCGCCGCCACCGCCCCATGTTCATGGTTGATCTGGCCGTACCACGCGATATCGAAGCGGAGGTGGGCGATCTGAGCGATGTCTACCTCTACACGGTGGATGACCTGGGCGAGGTCATCCGTGCCGGGCACGATGCCCGCCGCGCCAAGGTGGAGGAGGCCGAGGCCATCATTGCCACGCATGTCAGCGAGTTCCTGCACTGGATGGACAGCCGCCGCGCCGTGCCGACCGTACGCGCCTTGCGCGATCACGGCGAGCGCCTGCGGCGTCACGAGCTGGAAAAGGCCCTCAAGCATCTGGCCCATGGCGAGGATCCGGCCCAGGTTCTGGAGGCCCTTTCCAAGGCGCTCACCAACAAATTCCTGCACGACCCCACCCACGCCCTCAACCTGGCCCAAGGCGCAGAGCGCGAGCAACTCGCTCAACAGATTGAGCGGCTCTACAACCTGCACGGCGACCGGTGAACCCCTCGCTCCTCAGCAAGCTGGATCAGCTTGCAGATCGCCTATTGGAAATCGACGCCCTCCTGGCGCGCCCGGACGCGACCACCGACATGGATCGCTACCGGAAACTGACCCGCGAACACAGCGACATTGGCCCGGTGGTTCAGGAGTATCGCGCCTGGCGGCAAACACAGGCCGATCTCGCCACGGCCCGCGAACTGCTTTCTGATCCCGACATGCGCGAGCTGGCCGAGGCAGAACTGCAGGAGGCGCAACAGCGTCTGGAATCCCTGGAGACCTCGCTGCAGATCCTGCTCCTGCCCAAGGACCCCAACGACGAGCGCAATGTCTTTCTGGAGATCCGCGCCGGGACGGGCGGCAATGAGTCGGCCCTGTTTGCCGGCAGCCTGTTCCGCATGTATGCCCGCTACGCCGAGCGCCAGCGCTGGCCGGTCGAGATCCTTTCCGAAAGCCCCGGCGAGGTCGGGGGCTACAAGGAGATCATCTGCCGCATCAGCGGCCAAGGGGTGTATTCACGGCTCAAGTTCGAGTCCGGCGGCCATCGCGTCCAGCGCGTGCCAGAGACCGAGTCGCAAGGCCGCATCCACACCTCGGCCTGCACCGTCGCGGTCATGCCCGAGGCCGACGAACGGGCGGCGGTGGAGATCAACCCGGC
>VGVU01000170.1 GCA_016873905.1 Betaproteobacteria bacterium
TGTGCCAAGGCCTCGACCTGACGGGCAAAGATGCGTTCAAAACCAAAGTCATTGCCAATGGCGGTGAGGGCCGAGGTGTCGGTGGTCAGGGCAATGGCCGGCAAGCCGCGACGGTTGGTCTCAAACCGGCAAGTGAGTTCGGTAGCGATGTGTTGCGCATCGGAGGCGCTACCGCCGTTCCCGCAAAGCAGGATCTTGTGACCGCTCTTCAGGGTGTCAATCAGGTGCTGTCCATGCGCCTCGATGAGTGCGGCCAGCGGGGTTAGTTGCGCCACCGCATGGCGATGGGCCTCCAGAATATTCAGAACTTGAGACATGGTATCGGCTTGCGGCTAGAATCAGCTTTGTTAAGGATAAGCGGCATTGTGCCTAACTTTTCATGAATCTGCCCGATTTCAGCCAGGCCCGCCTCTTGATTGTGGGCGATGTGATGCTCGACAGTTACTGGCACGGCCCTGCCTCACGCATCTCGCCCGAGGCGCCCGTGCCGGTGGTGCGGGTTGATCAGGAAGAGGCGCGTTTGGGGGGGGCGGGCAATGTGGCCTTGAATGCCGCCGTGCTGGGGGCGCAGACGCAGTTGCTGGGCCTGGCCGGGCAAGACGCGACCGCCGATCAGGTTGAAGCCTTGCTTTGTGAGCGCGGTGTCAACTGCCAGTTGCAGCGTGTTCCGGGCAGCAAGACGATTACCAAGCTGCGTATTTTGTCGCGCAATCAGCAGTTGATCCGGCTTGATTTCGAAGACCATTTTCCCAACTGGGACGCGGACGCGCTGCAGGCCGATTTCGTTGCGCGGTTGCATGAAGTTGATGCCGTTATTCTGTCTGACTACGCCAAGGGCGTGCTGCGCCGCTCGGCGGATCTGGTCAAGGCGGCGCGCGCTGCTGGGAAGCCAGTGATCATTGACCCTAAAGGCACCGATTTTGAACGCTATCGCGGGGCAACGCTGATTACGCCCAACCTGTCCGAGTTCGAGGCGGTGGTGGGGCATTGCGAGACCGAGGCCGAGATCGAGGCCCGCGGAACAGCGCTTCGCGACAGTCTGGATCTGGACGCGATTCTGGTTACCCGCAGCGAAAAAGGCATGACGCTCCTGGCTCGTGGTCACGCGCCGCTGCACCTGCCGACCCGGGCGCAAGAGGTGTTCGATGTGACCGGCGCGGGTGATACCGTGGTGGCGACACTGGGTGCTGCGGTTGCAGCGGGCATGGCCCTGGATGAAGCGGTGGCTCTTTCCAATATCGCCGCAGGGATTGTGGTCGCCAAGCTGGGTACGGCCACGGTCAGCCCCGCTGAATTGGCGCGGGCCGTACGCGGAGGCAGTGAATCGTGCTGTCGCGGCGTGTGCGGCGAGGATGAGCTGTTGGCGCAAATGAAGGCGGCGCGCGCCAGCGGTGAGCGCATCGTCATGACCAATGGCTGCTTCGACATTCTCCACCCCGGCCACATCGACTATCTGGAAAAGGCCCGTGCCCTGGGCGATCGGCTGGTCGTGGCAGTTAACGATGACGCCTCGGTGCGGCGGCTGAAAGGCGACGCCCGCCCAATCAACCCGCTGGCCACGCGCATGCGCATGTTGTCGGCGCTGGCCTGTGTCGATTGGGTCGTGCCGTTCGCGGAGGACACGCCCGAGCGGCTATATTGCAAGCTGCTCCCGGAGGTGTTGGTCAAGGGCGGCGATTACTCGGTGGACCAGGTCGCCGGGGGTGAATGCGTCAAGGCGGCGGGCGGGCGGGTGCAGATCCTCGACTTTCTGGCGGGGCACTCGACCAGCGCCGTGATTGCAAAAATCAAGGAAGGAAACTGAAATGATCATCGTCACCGGCGGCGCCGGACTCATCGGCAGCAACATCGTCGCTCAACTCAACGCGCGCGGCATTACCGACATCTTGGTCGTGGATCACATGAAAAATGGTCGCAAGATGCGCAATCTGGC
>VGVU01000171.1 GCA_016873905.1 Betaproteobacteria bacterium
TGCCGCCCCCGTTCCGATTGACCGGGTTATTGCCGTCGTCAATAACGGCGTCATCACCGAGCAAGAACTCGCCCGCCGGGTTGTCCAGGTACAACAGCAACTGGCCCAGCAAAAGATCGCCGCCCCCTCGCGCAGCAAGCTGGAACGGCAAATTCTGGAGCGCATGATCACCGAACGCAGCCTGCTGGATCTTGCCGAAGGCACCAGCCTCAAGGTCAATGCCGAGGCCCTGGATCGCACGCTGACCCGCATGGCGACCGAGAATCGCCTCACCCTGCCCGAGTTCCGGGTGGCCTTGGAGCAGGAAGGCCAGGACTGGGCGAGCTTCCGCGAACAGATTCGCAACGAGATGACCATTGCCCGCCTGCGTGAGCGCGAGGTCGATAACAAGCTCAGCGTCACTGATGCCGAGATCGCCCTGCAACTGGCCCAGCAGGGCGAAAAGAACGCCCAGGCCAAGGACGAGTACGAGCTCGCGCACATCCTCGTCACGGTGCCTGAGGCCGCCAGCCCGGAAGTCAGTGAAAAACGCCGCCAGCGCGCCGAAGAGGCCCTCGCCAAATTGCGGAGTGGCGATGATTTTGTCCAGGTATCGGCCCTCTATTCCGACGCCCAGAATGCCCTGGAGGGCGGCAAGCTCGGCTGGCGCAGCACCGCCCAGTTACCCACCCTGTTTGCCGAGGCCGTCGTCTCGCTCAAGCCCGGTGACACCTCGGCGCTCCTGCGCAGCGGCAACGGCTTCCACATCCTCAAGCTGACCGGACAACGCGGGGCCAACACGGCCTACATTGTGCGCCAGACGCAGGCCTCACATATCCTGATCAAGACCAACGAACTGGTCAGCGACAACGAGGCCCGGCATCGCCTGACCGATCTGCGCGAACGACTCGTCCATGGCGCCCGCTTTGCCGATCTGGCGCGCCTCAACTCCGACGACCTTTCCGCCAGCCGCGGGGGTGAGCTGGGCTGGTTGAGCCCGGGTGACACCGTACCCGAATTTGAACGCGCCATGGATGCCCTCGCCCCGAACGAGATCAGTCAGCCCATCGCATCGCCCTTTGGCTGGCACCTCATCCAGGTTGTCGCCCGCCGCGATCAGGACTTGTCGGAAGAGCGGCGGCGCATCGAGGCCCGGCGCATCATCCGTGCCCGCAAGGCAGAAGAAGCCTTTGATGACTGGGTGCGGCAGACCCGCGATCGTGCCTATATCGAAGTGCGGCTTGAGGATCGCTGAGGCCTTGAAGGCCTTGAATGCCTTGAATCCCTTAGTCTTCACTCCCGGCGAACCGGCCGGGATTGGACCGGACCTGGCGGTCTGGCTGGCCCGGCAGCCAGCCGTGGCCGTGCCCATCGTCATCCTCTCCAACCGCCGCCTGCTGGATGAACGCGCCGCACGCCTGGGACACCCTTTTACGGTGCCCGACTACGCACCGGGCACGACGGCGCCCGTCAGCCTCATCGACCTCCCGTTGCCCGTTGCGGCCCAGCCCGGACACCTGGATCCAGCCAACGCTGGTTTTGTGCTCGAGGCCCTGACCCGTGCGACACAGGCCTGCCTGTCTGGCGAGTTCTCAGGCCTCGTCACCGGACCGGTACACAAGGGCATCATCAACGAGGCCGGCATCCCGTTCACCGGCCACACCGAGTTTCTGGCCAACTTAACCGGCACAGCGCAGGTCGTCATGATGTTGGCGGGACGCATGCACGGTAGCAACGCCTGGCTGCGCGTGGCGCTGGCAACGACCCACCTCCCCCTGCGCGCGGTAGCCGATGCCATCACGACCGAGAGCCTGACCACGACCCTGACTATTCTCGACGCGGCCCTGCGCCGCGACTTCGGCCTGACCAAACCCCATATCCTGGTTGCCGGCCTCAACCCCCACGCGGGCGAAGATGG
>VGVU01000172.1 GCA_016873905.1 Betaproteobacteria bacterium
AGGCGGTCTGGCCCCGGTTCCATAACGACACCATGAGCTGGCCTTGATAGTCCGAGTCGATCAGACCGACCAGGTTGCCAAGTACGATGCCGTGTTTATGTCCCAGGCCCGAGCGTGGCAGGATGACGGCCGCATAGCCGGCATCGGCGAGATGAATGGCGAGCCCGGTGGGGATGAGCTGTGTCTCGCCGGGATGAAGGGTGATCGCGGTGTCCAGGCAGGCGCGCAGGTCGAGACCCGCGCTGCCGGGGGTGGCGTAAGCCGGGAGTTGGTCTGCAACGCGGGGATCTAGAATTTTGAGGTCGACATGCATGGGATTCGCTTAGGTGGGCTAAGAATTCAGGGTTTATCGGATCTGCTGGGCAATGTAGGTGATGATTTGCCGGGCAATCTCGGTCTTCGGTGCCTCGGGGAGCGGATGCTGACCGGCGGCATCAATCAGGGTGACCGCGGCGCTATCGGCGCCGAGCGTGTCCTGCGCCCGGTTGGCGATGATGAGCGGAATGCCTTTGCGTTGCCGTTTGGCAGCAGCGTGTTCCAGGACGGCGTCCGTTTCAGCGGCAAAGCCGACGCAATACGGTGCGTTCGGCAGGCTGGCGACGCGGGCGAGGATGTCGGGGTTTTCGACCAGTTCCAGCGTCATGGCGTGCCCGCTTTTCTTGAGCTTTTGGGTGGCGGGCGTGGCAGGACGGTAGTCGGCGATGGCGGCGACAGCAATGAAAACATCGCATGCGGCGACCTGCTGCTCGACGGCCTCCAGCATGTCCAGGGCGCGGCTGGCATCAATCCGGGTCACGCCCCAGGGTGTGGGCAGGGCCGTCGGTCCGGAGACCAGCGTGACCTCGGCGCCGGCGGCGTGGGCGGCGGCGGCGATCGCGTAGCCCATCTTGCCGGAGCTGGTATTGGTGATGCCACGCACCGGATCAATGGGCTCGAAGGTCGGGCCGGCCGTGATGAGTACCCGGCGCCCCGCGAGTGGCTTGGGTTGCAGGAAGGCCGTGAGGGCGACGAACAGGTCTTCGGGTTCGAGCATGCGGCCCAGGCCATCCTCGCCGCAGGCCTGTTTACCCGTTGCCGGGCCGAGCACGGTGGTGCCATCGGCGCTGAGTTGTGCGGCGTTGCGCTGGGTGGCGGGATGTTCCCACATCTGCCGGTTCATGGCCGGGGCGATGAGCAGCGGGCAGGCGCGGGCCAGGCACAGCGTGGAGAGGAGGTCATCGGCACGGCCGTGGACCAGTTTGGCCATGAAGTCGGCCGAGGTCGGCGCGATTAAAATGGCCGCCGTGTTGCGTCCCAGTTCAATGTGCGGCATGCCGTTGGCGACGCGCGCGTCCCATAGACTCTGATACACGGGGCGGCCGGTGATGGCCTGCAGGGTGGCTACGCCGATGAAATGGGTGGCGGCCTCGGTCAGCACGCAATCGACGGCGTAGTTGGCCTTGACCAACAGGCGTGCCAGTTCAGCCGCCTTGTAGGCGGCGACACCACCGGTGATGCCGAGGACGATGCGTTGAGGCTCCATAATGGCGTGCTTTAAAGGGCGTGCTTGTTCTGGAAGGGGCGTGATCGGAGTACAGTGTCCAGGATCGAGGCGGACTATTGTACATGGGAGGCAAACATGGCGATTACAGACTGGCCAGAGGGTGACCGACCGCGGGAAAAGTTGTTGCAGCGCGGTGCGGGGGCCCTCTCTGATGCGGAATTGCTGGCCATTTTTTTGCGTGTGGGGGTCGCTGGCAAGAGTGCCGTCGATTTGGCGCGTGACCTGCTGCTCCATTTTGACGGTCGCTTGACGCGTCTGTTTGCGGCCAGCATCGAGGATATTTGCGCCATCAAGGGTTTCGGGCCGGCCAAGTACGCCGAACTACAGGCCGTTCTGGAAATGGCCTCGC
>VGVU01000173.1 GCA_016873905.1 Betaproteobacteria bacterium
CCGGAGAGTCTGGCCAAGAAACAGAACACCGATGCGATCGAAGTGGCGCCCAATACCTTGGTGGCGGCCCGCCTTCTGGAACATAAGCCCGCCGGTGTGCGTCCGCTGGCCGAGGTCTCTGCGCAGATTCGAGAGCAGTTGGCAGGCCGCACGGCCTTGGTGGCCGCGCGTCGCGCCGGTGCCGAGGCCCTGGCGCAGGGTCAGACCGGCAAGGGCGGCGGGGCCTGGAGTGCGAACATGATGCTGACCCGCATGCAGCCGCTCAATCTTCCGCCAGAGGCCATCAAGGCCATCTTCAAGCAATCTGCGAAGCGCTTGCCGGTCTTTGTGGGTGTTGAGACGCAGGATGGCTATCGCCTCTATCGGATCAACCAGGTTCAGGCGGGCAATGCGGCCGAGCAGCATGTTGGCCGGATCCGCGCCGATTTGCAGCGCATGCAGACAACGAGTGAAGTGAAGGCCTTCATCGCCGCCGCCAAGGCTGACTTGGGTGTCTCCATCGACGAAAAGGCCCTGGGTAAGGCCGAGGCGCGCTAGATTTTCCTAACCGCGTGTGTTGGAGTTGCCAGGAAACTGGCTGAGTTCGACGCGCGGGAGGGGCACCCAGCCGGCCTTGCGATGCTCGGCGACGACATTGGTAAAGATGCCGCCACGCACATAAAAGCGCGCCGTCAGACGCATGAAACGCGGCTCGGTCGCGCGCACCAGGTCATCGAGGATGCGGTTGGTGACATCCTCGTGAAAGTGTCCCTCGTCGCGAAACGACCACATGTAGAGCTTGAGGCTTTTGAGTTCCACGCACGCCTGATCGGCGATGTAGTCCAGGGTCAGGGTGGCAAAGTCCGGCTGGCCGGTCTTGGGACACAGGCAGGTGAACTCCGGAATCTCCATGTGGATGTGGTAATCCCGCTCCGGATTCGGATTCGGGAAGGTTTCAAGCGTTTTGCTGGGCAGACTGGGCATGGCAGGAAAGGGCTCAATGACAAAGCTTAAGTTACAATCCGGCTGATTATACCCAGCCTGTGACTTTGCCTTGCGCCTCAAGCACATCCATCTGGCCGGATTCAAGTCCTTTGTGGATCCGGTTAGCATCCCGGCACCGACCAATCTGACCGGCATCGTCGGTCCGAATGGCTGTGGGAAATCGAATGTCATTGATGCTGTGCGTTGGGTTCTGGGCGAATCCAAGGCCCGTGAACTGCGCGGCGAAACTCTGCAGGATGTCATCTTCAATGGCTCTGCGCAGCGTAAACCGGCCGCCCGCGCCGTCGTTGAACTCCTGTTTGACAACACCGATGGGCGTGCGCCCGGCCAATGGGCGCCTTATGCGGAGATCTCGGTCAAACGGGTCCTGACCCGCAACGGTGATTCCAGTTACTACCTCAATAATCTTCATGTCCGGCGCCGCGATGTCACCGATTTGATCTTGGGAACCGGTCTGGGCGGGGACGCCTACGCCATCATCGAACAGGGAACCATCTCGCGTCTCATTGAGGCGCGTCCCGAAGAGATGCGCGGCCATCTCGAAGAGGCCGCCGGGGTCTCCAAATACCGGGAGCGGCGGCGCGAGACCGAGAATCGCTTGCGTGACACGCGCGAGAATCTGGATCGGGTTGAGGATATCCGGGGCGAACTGCGCCGCCAGATTGAACGCCTCACCGTGCAGGCCGAGGTTGCGCGACGCTATTTTGATCTTCAGGCTGAACGGCAGTGGCGCGAGGCGCAGCTCGCCCTGGTGCGGCGGCGCGACACCCAGCTCGTTCAGGCGCGGGTCTTGAATGATCAGGCGCGGGTCCGGATCGAGATGGAGGCGTGCGCGGCGGCCATTCACCAGGCTGAGCGCCAGGCCGAGGAGGAGCGGCAACGCCAGCACACGGCCCTGAATGA
>VGVU01000174.1 GCA_016873905.1 Betaproteobacteria bacterium
CGACGGTCAATATCGCTGCGACGAGCGAGGCGAGCGGTTATACAACGGTGCCGCCGATGGCGGACTGGAAACTGTCTGCCGATCCGGCCTATCTCTTTACCTGTACCAACGAGACGATCGGCGGGGTTGAGTATCCCTTCGAGCCTGACCTGGCGCAGATCGGTCGCACCGAGGTGCCGGTGGTGGCGGATATGTCTTCTCATATCCTGTCGCGACCGATGGATGTCTCAAAATATGGGCTGATTTTTGGTGGGGCGCAAAAGAACATCGGTCCGGCGGGTCTGACCTTTGTCATTGTGCGGGATGACTTGCTGGGTCAGGCGATGCCGCACTGTCCGAGCGCCTTTGATTACCGCATCGTGGCGGACAATCAGTCGATGTACAACACGCCGGCGACTTACAGTCTTTATATGGCCGGTCTGGTCTTCCGCTGGCTGAAGGAGCAGGGGGGCGTGGCAGCCATGGAGCAGCACAATATCGCCAAGGCGAAGCTGCTTTATGACGCCCTCGACCAGAATGATTTTTACCGCACGACGGTGGATCCGGCCTGTCGTTCGCGCATGAATGTGCCTTTCTTTCTCAAGGACGAGGGCCTCAACGAGGTCTTTCTGGCCGAGGCCAAGGCCGCTGGATTGGTGCAATTGAAGGGTCACAAATCCGTCGGCGGGATGCGCGCCTCAATCTATAACGCGATGCCTGCCGCCGGGGTCCAGGCCCTGGTCCATTTTCTCCACGAGTTCTCGCGCCGCTATGGATGAGCCAAAACAAGAGACATTGACGGATCTGCGTGCCCAGATTGATGCGGTGGATGATCAGATCCTCGCGCTGCTTAACGCCCGTGGCCGTTTGGCACAGGCCGTGGGCCACAGCAAAGGGAAGGCGCCGGTGTATCGGCCGGAGCGCGAGGCGCAGGTATTGCGCCGCCTGACCGAGCAGAACAGCGGCCCGTTGACGGGCGCCAGTATCAGCATTTTGTTCCGCGAGATCATGTCGGCCTGCCGTTCCTTGGAGCAGCCCTTGTCGGTCGCTTATCTGGGCCCGCAAGGCACTTTTTCCGAGCAGGCCGCGATCAAACAGTTTGGCCAGTCGGCCAGTCGCCTGCCGCAGGCGTCCATCGACGAGGTGTTCCGTGCCGTCGAACGCGGTGAGGCCCATTACGGTGTGGTGCCGATCGAGAATTCGACCGAGGGCGTTATCTCGCGCACGCTGGATTTGCTCCTGGATGCTGATCTGGTGATCTGCGGCGAGGTCTTCGTGCGCGTGCGGCAGAATCTGATGCGGCGCAGTGCCGATGGGGTCCTTGAGGACGGTCTGGACGGGATTCGCGTGGTTTACTCACACGCCCAGTCGCTGGCGCAGTGCCAGAACTGGTTGCGCCAGAATCTGCCCGGGGCCGAGCAGATCTCGGTGGCCAGCAACAGCGAGGCGGCGCGTCTGGCCGCGGAGCGGGATGATGCGGCCGCCATTGGCGGAGAACTGGCCGCGGCCTACCACGGCCTGAATCTGGTGGCACGCGACATCGAGGACACGGCGAAGAACACCACGCGTTTCGTGGTGCTGGCGCGTGAGGCGGCGGCCCCCTCCGGGCGCGACCGCACCTCCCTGGCGGTCGCGATCAATAATCGCCCCGGCGCGCTGGTCGAATTGCTGGCGCCCTTTGCCCGGCACGGTATCAACCTGATTAGCTGGAACACCCGGCCGGCCCGCAACGAGCTCTGGGAATATGTCTTCTGCGTCGATGCCGAGGGCCACGCCAGCGATCCTGCGCTCAAGGCGGCCCTGGCCGAGTTGGAGAAAAACACCGGTTTTCTCAAGGTGCTGGGCGCCTATCCCGTGGCTGTTTCATGAGGGGCTGGCATGGGTTGTGACGCATTACCGCACATCCG
>VGVU01000175.1 GCA_016873905.1 Betaproteobacteria bacterium
CGCTCCGGCCTCGCGTCGGAGGGCCTCAAGGGAGAGGGAAACCTCTCCCTTTTTTATTGCCCCCTCCACGCAACCCTGCGTCAGGCCGACCCGGCATCGGTTAGAATAGCCACATCACCGTCACTGCCTCGCGCTCACAACAGCCCATGGAATCCGTGATCCAGTTTTTGTCGCAACCCTGGCCCTGGTATGTCTCCGGCCCCCTCATCGGCCTCATGGTCCCGCTGATGCTCTTCATCGGCAACCGCTCCTTCGGTATTTCCAACAACCTGCGCCACCTCTGCGCCATAACCCAGCCGCCCGAGGTCAATGTCGATTTCTTCAAGTACGACTGGAAGGAACACTACTGGAGCCTCGTTTTCGTCATCGGCACCGCCTTGGGCGGCATGATTGCGGCCGGCCTGTTGGCTGACCCGAACCCGGTTGATCTCTCCATCGAGGCCATGGCCATGATTCGCGCCTGGGGTTTTGAACTTCCCCCCGCCGGCGTCCTGGTCCCGCCCGAACTCTTTGGCACCTCGCTGCAAAACATCGCCCTCCTCTTCGCGGGGGGCGTGCTGGTCGGCTTCGGGACGCGCTACGCCTCGGGCTGCACCTCGGGGCACGCCATCACCGGACTCTCCACCTTGCAGATCGAGAGCGTCTATGCCCTCGTCGGCATCTTCGCTGGCGGGTTGATGGCCTCCTGGTTCCTCGTCCCTCTTCTGGCGCCCTAGACCCTCATGAGCCGTTATCTGCCCTACCTCCTCTCCGGCATCCTGTTTGGTCTGGTGCTGGTCAAATCCGAGGCGGCCTCCTGGTATCGCATTCAGGAGATGTTCCATTTTCAGAGCTTCCACATGTATGGCATCCTGTTCTCGGCCATCGCCACAGGCGTCCTGAGTGTTCAGGTGCTACGCCACATCGAGCGCAAGCGCACCCTTGACGGTCAGACCATCGAGATCCCCACCAAGGAACGCGGCCGGATCAACTACATTATCGGCGGCTTTGTGTTTGGTCTCGGCTGGGGCATCATCGGACTGTGTCCCGGCCCGATCTTCGCCCTCATTGGCACCGGTTCGGCCGGCGCGATTGTGGTATTGGCCGGGGCCCTGCACGGTACCTGGCTCTATGGCGCATACAAAACCCGCCTGCCACACTAAGCCTCTGATCGACCGGCCCCCTTCCTATCCATCATTTCCGCATTAAAGCGGTTTACACGCCAGCCAAACCCGGCTAGGCTACGCCCTGCAACACTGCAAACACCTTAACGGAGAAGACACATGCATAAAATTCTGACCGGAATCCTGGCTGTCGCAGGCATCCTCGCCGCAGGTACCACTCAGGCAGCGCCCTTGATGTCAGCCGAGTGGGCCGCCAAGGCCTGCGAGAGCTTTAACAGCAACCCGATTCTGACCAACGAACTCGGAGAAAAATGGATCAAGAATAATGGTGGCCGCGGATTCAAGATCATCCATATGTACCGCACCGACTGCGGCGACAAGGTCAAGGTTGAGATGAAGATCGTCCCGCAGGGTGGAAAGGCCATCTGCGCCTACGGTGGCAAGGTCATGAACACCCACCTGAATGATGACATGGACTATGTCATGCACGCCGACACCAAGCGTTGGCATGAAATGGGCGCCGGCGAATACGGCCCCATGCGTGCCATGATGTTCGGTCGCCTGAAATTTGAAGGCCCCAAGGGCGAGGCCATGAGTGTCATGGGCCCGTTCGAGCAGTTCCTGCTCCTGCCTGGAAAGGTCCCTGGCGAGGCCGCCTGCCCGAGCAACTAAGCGTTTGTTTTCCGCTCGAAAAAACCCGCCTTGTGCGGGTTTTTTTGTGCCCTCCCCGCTCCTGATCCATCCCC
>VGVU01000176.1 GCA_016873905.1 Betaproteobacteria bacterium
ACCTTCACCTCGCCCATCGCGACCAGCGCCTTGCCCTCCCCTCCGCTGGTCGCAATGCCGGCCAGCTTCAGCAAATCACACAGCGCCACAAAATCGCCGCGCAAAGGGAACAGGATCGTATTCATAACCAGCGCCTCACTTTATTCAGATAGTCCACATACTCGGCGCCGAAACGCGCCGTCAGGTGCGCCTCTTCATGGCGGATGACCCCATGGCGAATGATCAACCAGACCACGGGAGCAAACAGGATCGGCCAGGCCGTGTGCAGGATCAGCATCAGGCCCAGATAAATGAGCCAGTCACCGACATAAATCGGGTTGCGGCTGAAGCGAAAGGGCCCGCTCACACAAAGATGCGTCGCGGCACGATACGGATTAACCGTGGTGCGGAAGCGCCACAGCGTCAGCACCGCCCAAAGCAGCAGCGCCAGACCCGCCGCCACCGCCAGCCAGCCGATAGGTTCCTGAAACGAACCGGCCACAGACAGCGGCCACGCCATCCCGTTTTCGCCCAGCCACCAGCTAGCGTACAGCGCGACCGCGTAGGGCACGGGCGGCAGCACCAGAGTCTTGGGGCGCGGAAAGGGACTCATGACGCTCATGCGCCCCGCCCGCCGGGGTGTCCGCTCAGGGCATGCAGAAATTCGTTGCGCAGCTGCGCATCCGTCTTCATCTCGCCAGCAAAGGCCTGCGTCACCACCCGCTCGTCGCCGCGCCGATCCTCGCCCAAGAGCAGACACAACTGTTCGGCCTCGATGATGCAGGCCGCGGCCCGCGCCTTGCCGTAGGTGATCAGCGCATCGGCGATGTCATGGGTCATCCATTCCTGATAGGTAAAGCGGTGGCCGATGGCATCGACCATGCGGGCGATGCGGCCAAAGCCGTGCAGCCGCCCGCCGGGCAGATAGGCGACATGCGCCACCCCGCGAAACGGCACCAGATGATGCGGGCACACGCCATGCACAGCGATGCCCCGCACCACCACCAGATCAGAACGGTCGTCGGCAAAACCGTCGCCGAGCGCCTCGGCCGGGTCAATGGCATAACCGCCCAGCAGACGGCGCTGCCACAACTCGCGCACCCGCTCCGGCGTGCGGCGCGTATGAAAATTGTCCTCGGCGATCCCGCTGGCCTTGAGCAGGTCGCGGATGGCCTGTTCAAAGGCCGGCGCATCAAATTCACCGACGCGAGCGATGCCTAATTCCGCGCTGCATCCCGGGGCGTGGTCGTCACAACAATGGCTCATCAGGGGGTGTCCTCAATCAGGGAGAAACAAGGTTAGCAGATCGTTCAGGAATTGTTGCCCCAGCGGCGTCGGTTGCAGGCGCAACGGATCATTCTCCAGCAGACCGCGCAGCCGCGCCCGGGCCAGTTGCGGCGCACAGGAAAGCAAGGGCAGGCCCGTGCGTTCGCTAAACACCCCGGCCTCAACCCCGCCATTCAGGCGCAAGGCATTCATCATGAACTCGAACGGCAGATCGCGCGGCGCAACCGGCGTTTCTGTCCACGCCGCCGGCGTGCCCGCCGCCTTCATGTAGGCCTCGGGATGCTTCACCCGCGCCTGGCGCACGATGCCGTCCGGCAAACTCAATTTGCCATGGGCGCCGGCACCGATGCCGAGATAATCGCCAAACTGCCAGTAATTCAAATTGTGCCGCGCCTGGCGCAGTGGCCGCGCGTAAGCCGAGGTCTCGTAATGCGTATAACCCGCCGCCGCCAGCGTGGCCTCGACCTGATCCTGCATCGCCGCAGCGCGGTCGTCATCCGGCAAGTTCGCCGGCGGCGTGTGGCCAAAGGCCGTGTTGGGCTCCAGCGTCAGGTGATACACCGACAGATGCTC
>VGVU01000177.1 GCA_016873905.1 Betaproteobacteria bacterium
AGCGCATCGTTTTCTTGAAAGAGCGCCAGCTGCCGGTCCAGCGCAGCGGCGTCCGCATAGCTGATGTGCATCTCGTAATAACCATTGATCTGCGGGTGCGAGCCGAGAATATGTCCAGCCAGGCTGGTGAAGGCGCGCATATGGCTCAAGAGGAAAATTCGTTGCATAGGTCGTGAAGGGGGCCCAAGGAGGGCCAATGAAGGAGCCAATGAGGGAGCAGGGGCCGGTCGAGGTGAGGGTGAATGTTATTCGGGGGCGTAGAGCCTGGCGAGGCGAGCAACCTCGCCCCGGACGCGCTCGACCAGTTCAGGCGGGCTGACGACGCTGCAGTCGGCACCGTATCTGAGGATGTCCATGATCAGCTCGCGGTCGTCGGCGTAGGGCAGGGTGAGTTCATAGCGCCCGTCACTGAGGTTGCGCCCCTTTTGCTGGGGGTGCCAGCGTTCATTGCGCACCCAGCGTGCGCGTTCGGCACTGAAGACGAGGACCGCATGGTGGGCGGCCTTGTTGCGGAAGATGCCGTAGCTGGAGCCGAGTTGTTCGTCGAGGGCGCGCGGGCTGACTTCCCGGGCCCTTTTTTCGAGGGTTTCGACGCGCAGGATGGCATCGACCGAGAAGGCGCGCAGGCCGTCGCGCAGATGACACCAGGCATCCAGGTACCAGTTGTCGCGGTAATGCACCAGCCGTTGGGGGGAGATCTCGCGGCGGGTGACGCTGTCGTTGCCGCGTGCGTGGTAGTCGATCAGCAAGCGCTTGCGGCGCAGGAGGGCGGAGCCGACAGCCTGGAAGTGGCCGAGCTGGTATTCGCGTGCGCCGACCGTTTCGATGCGGATGCGGCGGGCGACATCGAGTGCGGTGTCGTCGGCGGAGCCAAGCAGGGCGGCAAGACGGGCCTGCAAGGGTTGGATGTGACCGCCGAGCAGGCCGCCGCGATCGAGTTGGGCGAGCAGGTGTTGCATCGTGAGAAGGGCGTGGATTTCCTGAGCGGAAAACCACAGGCCGGGCAATTCGTATTGGCCACCGGTCTTGGGTGCCGAGCGGTCAAAACGGTAGCCGCCCAGTTCCCGGTCGAAGACGATGGGGGCATTGAGGCGGTCGCGCATATAGGCCAGGTCGCGGGTCAGCGTGGCGCGCGAGACCTCGAGCCGTTCCTGCAATTCAGGAAACGATACCGAGCGGCTTTCGCTCAGATATTGATCGATCTTGTAAAAACGCTCGGTGCGATCCATGCGCGGATTCTACACAAAATCGTGTCTCAGGCTCATCGGGTGAGACTGCGGGTCGTTACCGTGGAGGCCTCTTTACTGCGGGAGTGTGTGATGTCTGTGACGGCGTTTGTGATTTTGTACCTGACCCTCGGTCTGGCCTGGGCCTGGCATTGTGCCTGGGTGCGTCAACCGCTGTGCGAGGCCCGTGCGGCTACGCCGGTGCTGCGGGTTTTTCGTTTGATTGCGTGGCCCGTGGATGCCCTGTGTGATTGGGCGGTGAGCCTGGAGCGGTGCGAGGGCCGAGACGGCTGAGCGGGTCTTGATGGGTGACGGGCGTGATCAGTGACGCTTGTAAGTCTTTTGTTGCGGAGACCGCGGCGCGGCGTTGACATCTTTGTGGCGGAAGTGAATCCGGCCCTTGGTGAGATCGTACGGAGACATTTGTACGGTGACGCGGTCGCCCTGAATGATCTTGATGCGGTGCATCTTCATCTTGCCGGCAACATAGGCGATGATCGTAACGCCATTTTCCAGGGTCACGACATAGCGCGTATCGGGGAGAACCTCGGTTACGACGCCTTCAAATTCAATAAGCTCTTCTTTGGCCACGGATTTTTTTCAGAGGGG
>VGVU01000178.1 GCA_016873905.1 Betaproteobacteria bacterium
AGCAGCACCGCCTGATCAAACAACACCGCGGCCAGGTCATCAAAACGCTCGCCCTCGGCGGCCTGCATACGCTGCAGGATCGGGTGTGATGCATTGATCTCCAGAATCGGCTGGGTGTCCGGTGCCTCCTGGCCCATCGACTTCAGCAAGCGCTTCAAGTGCTCGCCCATATCCTGATCACCGGCGACCAGACACGCCGGAGAATCGACCAGACGCCGCGACACGCGCACCTCCTGCGCCCGGCCGCTCAGGGCGGTTTTCAGACGCTCGACCAAGGCCTTCTGATCTGCCTCATCAACAGCGGGCTTGGCCGCCTCGGCGCTATCGCTGACAACATCCGCCAGCGCGTCCAGATCGACATCGCCACGCGCGATACTGGCCAGCTTCTTGCCGTTGAATTCCGGCAGGTGGCCGACCATCCACTCGTCCACACGCTCCGTCAGCAACAAGACCTCAACGCCCTTCTTGCGGAAAATCTCCAGGTGCGGACTCGCCTTGGCGGCCGCCAGTGAATCGGCCGTGACATACCAGATCGTATCCTGGCCCTCTTTCATGCGGCCAATGTAATCGGCCAGCGACACGGTATCGCCCTCGCCATGGGTAGAGAACAAACGCAACAGACCGGCAATGCGCTCCTTGTTGCCCATGTCCTCGCCGATGCCCTCTTTCAGCACCTGGCCAAAATTGGCCCAGAATTTGGCATAGTCATCCTTGCGGTTTTCCGCCAGATCGCCGAGCAAATCGAGCACCTTCTTCACGCAGCCGCCCCGGATCATCTCCATGTCGCGGGTCTCCTGCAGGATCTCGCGCGACACATTGAGCGGCAGATCCGCCGCATCAATCACCCCGCGCACGAAACGCAGATAAGCCGGCATCAGCTTGCGCGCATCCTCCATGATGAAGACGCGCTTCACATACAGCTTCACGCCCGCCTTGGCCTCGCGATCCCAGAGATCGAACGGCGCATGGCTCGGCACATACAACAACGCGGTGTAATCCTGCCGGCCCTCCACGCGCACATGGGTCCAGGCCAGCGGGTCTTCGTAATCGTGACCGACATGCTGGTAGAAGGCCTTGTATTCCTCCTCCGTGATGTCGTTCTTGCTCCGCGCCCACAACGCATTGGCGCGGTTAGCGGTCTCCTCCTCGTCCTTGCCGTCCTTCTCGCTCACGAAAATCACCGGCAACGGCACATGATCCGAATACTGACGAATCAGCGTCTTGATACGCCACTCTTCCAAAAACTCGTCCTCGCCCTCCTTCAGGTGCAGGACAATCTCCGTGCCGCGCGCCGCGCTTTCCACCGGCTCCAGGGTGTAATCCCCCGCCCCTGCCGACTCCCAGCGCACACCATGTTCAGCCGTCGTGCCCGCCCGCCGCGTCGTCAGCGTCACCTTGTCGGCCACGATAAAAGTGGAATAGAAACCCACGCCAAACTGACCAATCAGTTGCGCGTCCTTCTTCTGGTCACCCGACAACTTACCAAAAAACTCCTTGGTGCCCGACTTGGCAATGGTGCCGATATGCTCAACCACCTCCTGCCGGCTCATACCGATGCCGTTGTCGCGAATCGTCAAAGTACGCGCCGCCTTGTCAGCACGGATCCAGATCTTCAGATCGGCGTCACCCTCCAGCAAAGACGCATCCGAAAGCCCCTCAAAGCGCAACTTGTCTGCCGCATCCGAGGCGTTGGAAATCATCTCGCGCAGAAAGATCTCCTTGTGCGAATACAAGGAGTGGATCATCAGTTGCAGGAGTTGTTTGACTTCGGCCTG
>VGVU01000179.1 GCA_016873905.1 Betaproteobacteria bacterium
CCAGAACGCGCTGCGCCGCTGTGTGGTGTCGATGCCGATCTGATTCGCCAGGCGGCGCGCCTCTATGCCGGAACCCAGCCCGCCCTGATGGTGCACGGTCTCGGCATGACCGAGCATGTGCAAGGTGTCGAATCGGTCATGGCGCTGGTCAACCTTGCGCTGTTGACCGGCAATGTGGGGAAGCCGGGTGCTGGCGTGAACCCCTTGCGCGGGCAGAACAATGTGCAGGGCGCGGCGCACATGGGGTGTGATCCCGGAATTTTGACCGGCGGAGTCAGCCTAGACGAGGGGCGCGAGGCCTTCGCCCGACACTGGGGTGCGCCGCTGCCGAGCACGCCCGGCCTGGACGCGCTGCACATGATGGATGCGGCCGCAGCCGGACGCCTCAAGGGGCTTTGGTGTATTGGCTACGACATCCTGCATTCCAACGCCAATCGCACGGCGACGGAGCGGGCCTTGGCCAATCTGGAGCTTTTGATCGTGCAGGATCTGTTCCTGACCGAGACAGCGCGCGAGTTTGCTCATGTCTTCCTGCCCGCGGCATCGGCGTTCGAGAAGGAGGGCAGTTTCATGAACGCCGAGCGTCGCATCCAGCGCATCCGGGCCGCTGTGCCGCCCCCCGGTGAGGCGCGTGCCGACTGGCAGATCCTTGGGGCGGTCGCCCAGGCCCTCGGCTATGAGGCAGCGTTCCGGTTTGATTCGGCCCGCGCAATCTGGGAAGAGATCACTCGTGTCTGGCCGGCCGCCGCGGGCATTAGCTATGCGCGTTTGGAGGCGGGCGGTTTGCAATGGCCCTGCCCGAGCGCCGATCACCCCGGCACCGCCATCTTGCACCGCGACAGCTTTCCGGGCGGAAAACGCGCAGCACTCAAATGCCTGGCCTATCACCCGAGCCCGGAGGAAACCAGCGCCGAATATCCCTTCCTGCTGATCACTGGCCGCACGCTCTACGCCTTCAATGCGGCGACGATGACGGCGCGCACGCCTCTCGTGCAGCTACGCCCGACCGACACCCTGGATATGGCGCCTGCGGACGCGCAGCGGCTCGGCCTGCAGGACGGCCAGCGCGTCCGGTTATGCAGCCGCTATGGCCAGACCGAGCTACCGCTGCGTGTTCTCGATGCGATGAAGCCGGGCGAACTGTTTGCCAGCTTCCACGATCCGGCTGTGCGCCTCAATGTCGTGACCGGTCCCCAACGCGATCGCTTCGTGCATACGCCGGAATACAAGCGCACGGCGGTAAGGGTTGAATCCTGCGCTTGAGATCTCGTGTAGTTGAAATTCTGATCTCCCTCCCCATCTAGCCCAGCAATAGAAACCTTATCAGGATCAATACCATGCGTTTTGACAAACTGACCACGCCGTTCCAGCAAGCGATTCAGGACGCTCAGAGTCTGGCTTTGGGTAATGAAAACCCGTATATCGAACCGTTGCATGTGCTCGCGGCCTTGCTCAATCAGGAGGAGGGCGGCTCGCGCGCCTTGCTGCAGCGTGCCGGTGTGCGGGTACCGGCGCTGGTGACCGACATTCAGAAGACACTCGACCGTCTTCCCAAGGTGGAAGGTGAACACGCCGAGGTGCAGGTGTCGCGCGAGCTGACCCAGTTGTTCAACCTGACGGACAAGGAGGCGACCAAGCGCGGCGACAGCTTTATCGCCAGTGAGTTGTTCCTGCTTGCCTGCCTGGCCGATAAGGGTGATGCCGGGCGCATCCTCAAGCAGCATGGGGCCGATCGCGC
>VGVU01000180.1 GCA_016873905.1 Betaproteobacteria bacterium
TATTTCTGTTCCTGATCGGCGAGGCCGTGGAATTTTTCGGGCAGCGGGCGCAGGGCCTTCGTCAGCAGGCGAACCTGGCTGGCCTGGATCGACAGCTCGCCGGTCTTGGTCCGCATCAGCGTCCCCTCGACGCCGAGGATGTCGCCCAGATCCCAGTGTTTGAAGGCCGTGTAGGCCGCCTCGCCGAGGTTGTCGCGGGCGATGTAGAGCTGGATACGGCCACTCATGTCTTGCACGGTGGCAAAGCTGGCCTTGCCCATGACGCGTTTGAGCATCATGCGCCCGGCCAACTGGACGCGCACCGGCGTCGCCGCCAACGCATCGGCATCGGTCTCGGCATAGCGGGCCTGAAGGTCGCCCGCATAATCCTTGCGCTCAAAGTCGTTCGGGAAGGCAACGCCCTGGCTACGCAGTTCGGTCAGCTTGGCGCGGCGCTCGGCCACGATCTGATTGTCATCAGGGGAGGGGTTTAGCGTTTCTTCGCTCATGAGAATTCTCTTCAAACGCCTTGTTTCAGGCTGGCGGCAATAAAGTCGTCGAGGTCGCCGTCGAGCACGGCCTGGGTGTTGCCCACCTCATGGTTGGTGCGCAGATCCTTGATGCGGCTCTGGTCGAGCACATAACTGCGAATCTGGTGGCCCCAGCCGATGTCGGTCTTGGAGTCTTCCAGCTTTTGCTGTTCGGCTTGACGGGTGCGCAGCTCCAACTCGTACAGCCGGGCGCGCAACATGGACCAGGCCTCATCGCGGTTACGGTGTTGTGAACGGTCGTTCTGGCATTGCACGACGATCCCCGTGGGGAGGTGCGTCAGGCGTACCGCAGAGTCGGTTTTGTTGATGTGCTGGCCGCCGGCGCCCGAGGCGCGATAGGTGTCGGTGCGCACATCGGCGGGGTTGATGTCGATCTGGATCGAGTCATCAACCTCCGGATAAATGAACACGCTGCAAAAGCTGGTGTGGCGACGGGCGTTGGAATCGAACGGCGACTTGCGCACCAGGCGATGCACGCCGGTCTCGCTTCGCAGGTAGCCATAGGCGTATTCGCCCTCGACGCGAATGGTGGCGCTCTTGATGCCGGCCACATCGCCCTCGGATTCTTCCAGCAACTCGGTCTTGAAGCCGCGCCGCTCGCAATAGCGCAGATACATGCGTTCGATCATGCTGGCCCAGTCCTGCGCCTCGGTACCGCCCGCACCGGCGTTGATCTCGATAAAACAGGGCTGAGGGTCCATCTCGTGACAGAACATGCGGCGGAACTCGAGTTGGGCGACGGCGGCCTCAATCGTCAGGGCATCCTCGCCAACGGCGGCCAGCGTGTCGTCATCGCCTTCCATCTGCGCCAGGTCAAACAACTCGCGCGCACCGTCGATGTCACCGTCAACGCGTTCCAGCACCACGACGACATCTTCGAGCGCCTTGCGCTCCTTGCCGATGTCTTGCGCCTTCTTGGGGTCGTCCCAGAGCTTGGGGTCTTCGGAGAGACGAATGATCTCGTCTAAACGATCGCGCTTGCCAGGATAGTCAAAGATACCCCCGGAGTTCCCCCGCACGCTGGGCGAGGTCAGTTAATCGGGCATTGATTTGATTGAGTTGTTCGGCTTCCATAGGGATGAGGCAATCGGCAAATTTTCAAGCTGCGGATTATAGCCGCTCTCGGGCGATGCGCCTGAGGGGCAGGCCAACAAAAAAGGACGCCGAGGCGTCCTTTTTTGTTGACCCGCGATGTTGCTGCGGG
>VGVU01000181.1 GCA_016873905.1 Betaproteobacteria bacterium
CTACTAAGCGCTAACCGGATAGACATCTCCTTAACTTGACAAAATCAGTCAAGTATTTACAATGCGGGACATCTGACCTGATGTCGGGTTGGCCTGTTGTGGTAACTTTTTGATTTTACTGAGAGGAAAGAACATGGGCATTATTTTTCAATCGTTGGGCCGCACGGTAGCGGCGGGTCTGGCCCTGCTGGCTATCGTCATGGCAGTGACGGGCATTGATCCGGTGAATGGTCTGCGTTGGGCGCACACGATCTCGGGCGTGCTGTGGATTGGTCTCCTGTACTACTTCAATTTCGTGCAAATCCCGTCCATGCCGAAGATCCCCGATGAGCAAAAGCCGGCCATCGGCAAGGTGATTGCCCCGACCGCGCTGTTCTGGTTCCGCTGGGCCGCCCTGGCGACCGTGGTCACGGGTCTGGTGGTCGCCGCCGGTGCCGGTTACCTGGTTCCGGCCTTGACCCTGGAGATGCCCATCATCGGTATCGGCATGTGGTTGGCCCTGGTCATGGCCTTCAATGTCTGGTTCATCATTTGGCCGAACCAGAAGAAGGCCCTCGGTATTGTGGTCGTGGAAGCGGCTGACAAGGCCAAGGCCGCGCGCCTGGCCATGCTGACCTCGCGCTTCAACACCATGCTGTCCATCCCCATGCTGTATTGCATGATTGCGCAGTCCTAAGGAAAAGGGCCCGTCCGCGTGCGGGCCTTTTTTACCCCTTAATACTTGATTAAAACGCTCAACAATAGATCCGTGCAGCAGGTGCTGCCTTTGAACGAGAGGAAAGAACATGGAACTCAATATCAATGGCCAAATCGTTGAAACCGACCCGGAAGGCTATCTGGTCAATCTGGACGATTGGAGTAACGAAGTCGCCGAGTATCTGGCATCGCAAGACAAGCTCGAACTGGGCGAAAACCAGTGGAAGATCATTCATTACATGCGCGAATACTTCCATGAATATGGCACGGCGCCCAACCTGCGCATCCTGCAAAAGGGCCTGAAGGAAGAGTTTGGTCCGGAATGGGGCGAGAAGAAATTCCTCTTCGACATCTTCCCGTTTGGCCCCGCCAAGCAGGCCGGCCGCTACGCGGGTACGCCCAAGCCGACGGGCTGTGTCTGAGCCGTTGCCTTATCCCTTGTCTGACCGGCCGTCCGTGAGCGCGTGCCGATAATTGCGTCCGGACGCGTCTGGCGGGCCTAAGGCTCGGCTAAAATGGGGGCCCCTTTATGGGGCCCTTTGCCATGGAGTTGTTACGATGAAGAACCTGTTTGCTGTTGCGGGCCTGATGCTTGTGAGTGTCACCGCCCATGCCTTTCCCCAATACGCCTCGGGCGGTTTTCGCGGCGCCGAGTTGATGACGGCGGACGAGCAGTCCGCCCACGCCAAGAAGCTGCAAGAGATGCAGACCTACGCCGAGTGCAATGTCTATATGACCCAGCACCGTCAGGAGGTGGATCGGCGCGCGGCCGCCAAAGGCGTTAGCCTGCCGGCCGTACGCGGAAACCCCTGCGATGTCATGCGCACCTTTGGCCGGATCAAGTAGCCTCGCCTTGGGTGTACGTGGTGAGCGGATCCGAATGCGCGATCAAGGCTGTAAGCCGGAAGCAGACGCCGTTCCAGCAGTGCTCAACAGGACAGCCAGCACGGTTCCGAAGATCGGCCGTGCGCGCGGTGGTCCTGATTTTTGCGGGAATACAGACAAC
>VGVU01000182.1 GCA_016873905.1 Betaproteobacteria bacterium
CTGTACACAGCCTGATCGAGCAAAGGCAGGCGCAGGTCGGGGCGACCAGGATAATGTTCGATGCGATAGTTCGGATTGCGCGTAAGCCGCATCACCCGGTTGGGATCGTTTTCGCTCAGGAAAAACGGCCCGCTCCCGACCGGCTGCCAGTCGATGCTGAGGTTTTTCTCCGCCATGCCCGGGCGGGCGTAAAAATGCTCCACCTCCGGCGGGATGGGGGCAAAGAATGGCATTGCCAGCCAATAGAGAAATTGCGGATAACGCCCCTTGAGGGTGATGCGCAGGGTGCGCGCATCGACGGCAACCGCGCCCGGCAACGATTCGGCCTCCAGATTGATGGGCTCGCCTTTCTGATGCTGCGTTGCCAGGCGATCGCCCAGTTTGTCCAGGCCCAGGATGTATTCGCGCATCACCCCGTAAATGGGAGACGACAGGCGGGGATCCGCGAGGCGCTTGATCTGATGCACATAGTCCGCCGCCGTCACGCCACGGCTGGCACGCTGCGAAAAATCGTCGAGGCGCTCCACCGTGTGCGGCGCAACCGCGTGCATGGCCGGGACAAAGGCCGGATGCGGTTGATAGCGGATGTCATCGCGCAAATGCAGCTCGTACACACTGTGGGCCACCTTTGCAGCGGGCGCGTTGGGCGGGAGTACCCTGCCCTCTCTGTCCAGCAAGGTCAGGCGCGGCATCGCCGTCAGGGTCAGCGGCTCAAGCTCATACGGGCGCTTGAGAAAATGATATTGCAGCGGCGGCTCGTAGATCTGACCAATGAACTCGATCTCGTTGCTGCTGTAGGCGCGCGCCGGGTCAAGATGTTTGGGGCGCTCGGAGAAGGACGAAAACAAGGTTTTGCCAGCCACAGCGGCAGACGGGTACGGGCTATTGACCCGCTCCTGACACCCCGACAAGGCAAAGACCATGATTAAAATTAACGCGCGCATAGGTGCGGAGTGTAAGAGAAACCCGCACACATGGTTATAATTCCAGCCGCGTTCAGACACAGAGGGGCAACACATGGGTTTTCTCAGCGGAAAGAAGATTCTCATCACCGGCTTGATTAGCAATCGTTCGATTGCCTATGGCGTGGCTCAGGCCTGCCACCGCGAAGGCGCCGAGCTTGCGTTCAGCTACCAGGGTGAGCGCGCTCGCGATCGAGTCCTGGAATTCGCCAAGGAATTTGGCAGCGACCTGGCCTTCCCTTGCGATGTCAGTAGCGACGAAGAAATTGATGCCCTGTTCGCCGAACTCGGCAAGCGCTGGGACGGTCTGGACGGCATCGTCCACTCCATCGCCTTCGTACCCAAGACGGCACTGGCGGGTGACTATATCGAGGGCGTGACGCGCGAAAACTTCCGCATTGCCCACGACATCTCCAGCTATTCCTTTACCGCGCTGGCCAAGGCCGCGATGCCGATGATGCAAGGCCGCAAGGCCTCGCTGCTCACCATGACCTACCTCGGCGCGGTGCGTTCGGTGCCGCACTACAATGTCATGGGTCTGGCCAAGGCCAGCCTGGAGTCCTCGGTGCTGTATCTGGCCGCCGCGCTGGGTCCCAAGGGCATCCGTGTCAACGGCCTGTCGGCCGGCCCGATCAAAACCCTGGCCGCCTCCGGCATCGCCGATTTCAACAAACTCCTGGCCTGGGGCGAAGAACACTCGCCGCTGCG
>VGVU01000183.1 GCA_016873905.1 Betaproteobacteria bacterium
GCGGAGCGGATACCGTTGAGGTTGAGGGTTAAAATGCGCACTGTCTGATTCCCGGGGTATTCATCGTGTCTTCGTTCAAGGATGATTTTCTGACCTTCGCCATCGCGCGCCAGGTCCTGCTGTTTGGCGAGTTCAAAACCAAGGCCGGTCGGCTCTCGCCCTATTTCTTCAACGCCGGCCTGTTCAACGATGGCGATGCGCTCAAGCGGCTGGGCGAATTCTACGCGAAGGCCATTCTGGATTCAGGCGTCGCCTTCGACGGCCTGTTCGGGCCCGCCTACAAGGGCATTCCGCTGGCGGCCTCGGTCGCGATTGCGCTGGCGGCCCAAGGCGTCAATGTGCCGTTCACCTACAACCGCAAGGAAGCCAAGGACCACGGCGAGGGCGGCAACCTGGTCGGCGCAAAGCTCACCGGCCGCATCCTGATCGTGGACGATGTCATCTCCGCCGGAACCTCGGTGCGCGAATCGGTGGACCTGATCCGCGCGGCGGGCGCTACGCCTTGCGGCGTGACGATTGCGCTGGATCGCATGGAACGCGGCACCGGCACGCTGTCGGCGGTGCAAGAAGTGGAGCGCGACGCCGGCCTGCCGGTCGTGGCCATCGCCAACCTGCGCGACCTGCTGGCCTATCTGGACAACCAACCCGGCTACGCCGATACGCGCGCGGCGGTACAACGCTACCGTGCGGAATACGGCGTGGACTAATCAGGACTCGGTGTTACGGCGGCGGTCTTCCTCCGCCGTCAATGACCGCACCGGCACGCGCCACAAGAACAAGGCCAGGGTGACGCCCAGCGCCAGCAGAACCAGCTTCAACCAGAGCATGGCGATGATCGAGATCGACACGATAAACGACAGCGCCAGCAAGCCAAAGGCCCAGGGCTTGATGCCGGGCGGCATACTGCGATGCTCATGCCAGTCCTGGATAATCGGGCCGAAGATCCGGTGATGCCACAGGTAGCGGTGCAAGGATTCCGAACCCCGCGCAAAGAGAGCCGCCGCGAGCAACACAAACGGCGTGGTCGGCAATATCGGCAAAAACACCCCCAGCAACGCCAGCCCGAGGGCCACAAACCCCAGGGCCATATACAACCCGCGCATCCAGGGCGAATCATGCGGGGACAATGGCGGGCGGTGGCTCATGGGGCGTGTGGGGTCACTTCAATGCCGTCAGGATAAAGCATCTGCGCAAAGAAACAGGCGGCCCATCTTCGGGGGAAAACAACGCGATGTGTTCATGGCTCCATTATCTCAAGACAAGAGCCTCCTCACCAGCAAACAGCACGGCATTCCCAAGACCGCCGCCTGGCGGTGGCTTGGATTCGCTGCGAGATTGTGAAAGCAGCGCTCACAGACTGAAGGATCAGGCCAATGAATCCAACTCGTAGCTGGTACTGCGACCGCTGGCAGCCGATTTCTTGAGCACACGGCGTTCCAGCAACTCGGTGATGTCGCGCAGCGCCGTGTCTTGCGAGCACTTGCCGATCGCCGCCCACTTGCTGCTGGTCAGTTTGCCGTCGAAGCCATCCAGTAACTGGTTCAGCAGCTTGATCTGTCGATCATTCAGCGGTGTTCCCGCCCAGTGTTGCCAGAACCGCGCCTTGGTCAGCACGGATGCCAGCGTTTCCTCGGCGCCTTGAACAGCTCG
>VGVU01000184.1 GCA_016873905.1 Betaproteobacteria bacterium
GCCAGCAAGGCCAGACGGTTGGCGCGCACGGCCAGATCATCGGCCATCACCATGACATCGTCGAAGAAGCGGTCCACCGGCGCCTTCAGGGTTGCCAGCGCCGTCAGCGCCTGAGCGTAATCGGCATGGGCCAGCGCGGCCAGAACCGCCGGCTCGGTCGCCAACAGGGCGCGATGCAGATCGTGTTCGGCAGCCTCCTGCAAACGCGCCGCATCAACGCCACCCGGTTCGCCGTCGGCCTTTTTCAGGATGTTGCGAATCCGCTTGTTGGCCGCCGACAGGGCTGCCGCTTCAGGCAAGGCACGGAAGCCCTGCAAGGCCGCCAGGCGCGCCGGAATCTGGTCGATACGCTCCGGCGCCTGACAGACCACCGCCTCCACCGCATCGGCGGCGTGGCCCTGATCCTTCAGGTAAACGCGCAGCCTGTCCTGCATAAAGCGGTAAACATCCACAGCGACCGTGGCGCTGATCTGTTCCGCGGCAAAGGCTCCCGCGGCCAGACCCAGAACCTTCGGCAGGGAAATCGCCAGACGCTGTTCAAGCAGGATACGCAGCACACCCAGCGCATGGCGACGCAGGGCGAACGGGTCCTTGTCGCCCGTCGGGATCTGGCCGATACCAAACAGACCAACCAGGGTCTCCAGTTTGTCGGCCAGCGCCACCACACTCCCCACCGCATTGCGCGGCAGGTTATCGCCCGCAAAACGGGGCTTGTAATGGTCTTCAATGGCGTTGGCCACATCGGCCTGGAGGCCGTCGGCCAAGGCGTAATAACGGCCCATGATGCCCTGCAATTCGGGGAACTCGCCGACCATATCGGTGACCAGATCGGCCTTGGCCAGGTGTGCCGCCTGATCGACCGGCTCCAGATCCTGACCCAGGGCCTGCGCGATGGCGCGCGCAATGTGGCGGACCCGTTCGATGCGCAACCCCTGGCTGCCCAGGCGATTGTGGTAAACCACCTTGTCGAGCGCAGCGACCCGATCCAGCAGGGGACGCTTGCGGTCCTGGTCGAAGAAGAAACGGGCATCCGCCAGACGCGGCCGCACCACGCGTTCGTTGCCACCGATGACGGCGGAGGGATCGGCCGGGCGGATATTGGACACCAGCAGGAAGTGATTGGTGAGGCGACCTTCCGCATCCAGCAGCGGGAAATATTTCTGGTTCGCCTTCATGGTCAGGATCAGACACTCCTGCGGCACCGCCAGGAAGTTGGGGTCAAACTGACAGGCCATCACCGTGGGCCGTTCAACCAGAGCCGTGACCTCATCGAGCAAGGCATCATCACGGGCCACCGTCACGCCACCGATCTGCTCGGCGGCCACCTGCAACTGGCGCGCAATCTCGGCGCGACGCTCGGTGAAACTGGCAATCACGGCCCCTTCTGTCGCCATCTGCTCGGCGTAGCTATCGGCCGTGCGGATCGAAATAACCGGCTGCGTGGCCTCAAAACGGTGCCCCTGTGTACTGCGCCCCGCCGTCAGGCCAAGCGCCGTAACCGACACCACCGCCTCCCCATGCAGGGCCACAAGGCCATGCGCCGGGCGAACAAAGTTCACCGTCCGCCACCCGTCCTCAATCTGATAACTCATCACCTTGGGAATGGGCAAGCGGGCCAGGGCCTCGTCGATGGCCTTTTGCAGGCC
>VGVU01000185.1 GCA_016873905.1 Betaproteobacteria bacterium
GCCGGCATCAAGGCCGTCATCCAGCCCGGCGGCTCGATGCGCGACGAGGAGGTGATCGCGGCGGCCAACGAGCATGGCATCGCCATGGTGTTCACCGGCATGCGCCATTTCCGGCATTGATCGCCATGAAGGTCTTGGTCATCGGTTCGGGCGGCCGTGAACACGCCCTGGCCTGGAAACTGGCGCAGTCGCCGCGCGTGCAAAAGGTGTTCGTCGCGCCCGGCAACGGTGGCACGGCCACAACGCCGGGCCTGGAAAATCTGCCCATCGGCGGCACCTCGGCGGCTGACTTTGCGGCGCTGATCGAGTTTTGCAACCGCGAGAAGATCGCCTTTACCGTGGTCGGGCCGGAGGCCCCGCTGGCCGCCGGTGTGGTGGATGCCTTCCGCGCTGCCGGTCTGAAGATCTTTGGCCCGACGCAGGCGGCCGCGCAACTGGAAAGCTCGAAGGATTACGCCAAGCAGTTCATGGCGCGGCACGGCATTCCCACCGCAAAGTTTGCAACCTTCACCGATGCGGCGGCGGCGCATGCCTATCTTGACGCCGAAGGCGCGCCCATCGTCATCAAGGCCGACGGCCTGGCGGCTGGCAAGGGTGTGGTGGTGGCGCAGACGCTGGACGAGGCGCACGCGGCCGTCGATCACATGCTCTCGGCCAACGGCAAACCCGGCGCCTTCGGCGACGCCGGCGCGCGGGTGGTGATTGAGGAATGCCTGATCGGCGAAGAGGCGAGCTTCATGGTCATGGCCGATGGTGAGCACACACTTACGCTTGCCACCAGCCAGGATCACAAGCGCCTTCTGGACCATGACGCCGGCCCCAACACCGGCGGCATGGGTGCCTATTCGCCCGCCCCGGTGGTGACGCCGGCCATTCACGCCAAGGCGATGCGCGAGGTCATCCGCCCGGTCATTCAAGGCATGCAGGCTGAGGGCATTCCCTTCACCGGCTTCTTGTACGCCGGCCTGATGATTACCGCCGACGGTCGCATCGGCGTGCTGGAGTTCAACTGCCGCATGGGCGACCCGGAGACCCAGCCGATTCTGATGCGGCTGAAAACCGATCTGGTGACGCTGATGGAAGCGGCGTTCGAGCAGCGTCTCGATCAGATCGAGGCCGAGTGGGACCGGCGCGTGGCGCTGGGCATCGTGCTCGCCGCCGCCGGGTATCCGGACAATCCGAGGAAGGGCGACGCGATCAGCGGCATCCCGGCACCGACGGAGGACGCCGTGGTATTCCACGCCGGCACGACCCTCAAAGATGGTCAACTGCTGAGCAACGGTGGCCGCGTGCTGTGTGCGACGGCGCTGGGCGACACGGTCAAGATCGCCCAGCAACGCGCCTATACCTTGGCTCGCGCCGTCCAGTTTGAGGGCGTGCAGATGCGCTCGGACATCGGCTGGCGCGCCATTAAATAAACGCGCTCCCGCCGTGCTTCGCGACCGCGCCCTGCAGCACCACCTCCGGCACGGCGGCGTCATCGCTTACGCCACCGAGTCCTGCTTTGGTCTGGGCTGCGATCCCCGTAACCGGGTGGCGGTGCAACGCCTCTTGCGACTCAAAGGCCGGCCGCAGGCCAAAGGATTGATCCTGATCGCCAGCCATCTTGCGCAACTGCAGCACTACCT
>VGVU01000186.1 GCA_016873905.1 Betaproteobacteria bacterium
ATTCTAACCGCAAGCGGCCATCCTCGCGGCAGGATCCCCTGTCACCGTGGCCGGGTGTACAGCAACCGACGGCGCGCAAAGAGGGCACCACAAAAGGCACGACATTGTCGCTCGGCACATCCACGGAACGATGCAGATCCACACTCACCGGGAGGCTGCCGTGCAGCAGGACGGTGGCCTGAAGACGATCGACGCCGGTGCGGGAAAATTCAAAGGCATAGAGGCGTTTCCAGACCAGATGGCCATGGGCATCGCGCGTCGTGCGCAGGGAACGCAGGGCGACGGTCTCATCGAGCAGTTGCAGGCCGCTGCGCTCACACGCACTGCGGGCAAAGGCCACGGCGATCTCGCGGGCCTTCAGTCCGTCGAACCAGAACCAGACCAGGAAGGCGATGGCGAGCAGCGTGAAAAGTTCAGTCGAAGACATGGCGAGCATGATAAGCCAGATCAGCGGCCCTTTATAATCTGCCCATGACCGATGTTTCACCCTTCTGCTTTCCGCCTTCCGGCCAACGCCTGCTCCTCCCGCTTCCACCCGGCTCCGCCGATGCCCTCCTGATTGCGGACCTGCTGCGCGCCCCCTCGAAAAGCCAGGAACAGACCGCAGCACCGGCGCGACAGCGCCTCCTGGTCCTGACGGCCACTGCGGCCGATGCGCAACGACTCGCCAATGAAATCCCCTGGTTTGCCCCCGACCTGAGTGTGGGCCTGTTCCCGGACTGGGAGACCCTGCCTTACGACCCGATCTCGCCGCACCCCGATCTGGTCTCCGAACGGCTGGCCACCCTCTGGCGCTGCCTGCAGGGTGAAATGGACTGTCTGATCGCACCGGTGGCGACGGCGATGCAACGCCTGGCACCCACGGCATTTCTCTCTGGCCAGGCCTTTCTCTATAAACCCAAGGACAGACTTGATGCCGACGCCTTGCGCTCCCGGCTGATTGCAGCGGGCTATTGCGCCGTGAGCCAGGTTTATACCCCGGGCGAGTTTGCCCTGCGCGGCGGGGTTTTTGACCTCTTTCCGACGGGCTCCGCCCTGCCCTATCGCATTGAATTGTTCGATGACGAGATCGAGTCGATCCGCACCTTTGACCCCGACACCCAGCGCACCTTGTACAAGGTCGGCGAGATGCGTTTGTTACCCGCGCGCGAGTTCCCCCTGGATGAGTCGGGAATCTCGACCTTCCGGGCCAATTTTCGCGACCGCTTCGAGGGCGATCCGGCGCGCAGCCGGATGTACAAGGATGTATCAAACAAACTTGCCCCCGCCGGGATTGAATACGCCCTGCCCCTCTTTTTTAACGCGACGGCGAGCCTCTTTGACTACTTGCCGGCCGGGGTTGGAGTTCTCCTGCACGGTAACGCTCACCGCGCCGCCGAGACCTTCTGGCATGAGGCAGGACAGCGCTATCAGCTCCTGTCCGGGGACCGTGAACACCCCCTGTTACCGCCCACGGAGGTCTTTCTGGCGGTGGAACAACTCTTTGCCGCCCTGCAGTCGCTGCCTCGCATCGAACTGACCGAGACCCTGGCCACCGCCCCTGAGCTTCCCTGGCAGCCGGCACCGGCCGTGCAGGCCGAGCGCCGCGATGCCGTTCCGTACGCCCGTCTGGCCGC
>VGVU01000187.1 GCA_016873905.1 Betaproteobacteria bacterium
CACTGCCCCAGAACAGGCTCAGGACGAACGCCAGCACGACGAGCCAAGGGCTACGCCTTACGGAATCGTGCATAAAAAAAGCCGTCGTGCGTTGCCGCAGGCAGCAACTGTCCATCCTGAGTTCCATATGTTTTCAAGGCCTCCAGAGGCTCGTGACGGGCCTCGGGATGCGTGGCCAAAAAGGCCTTCACCTGATCCTGATTTTCCTGCCGAAAAACACTGCAGGTTGCGTACAGCAATGTACCACCTCGGCGTAGCAACGGCCACAATGCCGCCAATAAACGCGCTTGCGACTTGGCCAGTTGTGCAATATCGGCCTCACGCTTGAGCCAACGCGCATCGGGGTGACGGCGCACCATCCCCGAACCGGTGCAGGGCGCATCCAGCAAAATCCGGTCAAATGGCCGGCCGTCCCACCAGGTTGCCGTGTTGGCGGCATCCGCAACCTTTAGCTCGGCGGCCAACGACAGGCGCTCCAGATTTTCGGCCACCCGCTGCAAACGCCGGGGATCCGAGTCGAGGGCCACCATCTCCAGCGCATGGCGCTCCAAGAGATGTGCCGTCTTGCCACCAGGCGCGGCGCAGGCATCCAACACCCGCATCCCGTCCTCAGCCTCCAGCAACCCCGCCGCCTGTTGCGCCGCCAGATCCTGGACCGACACGCGCCCCTCAGCAAAGCCCGGCAGGGTGGATACCGGACACGGACGCTCCAGAGTGAGCGCACACTCCCCCGTGACCGAGAAGGCCATTCCTTCCTGAATCAATAGGTTGGCATACTCCGTCAACGATTGCCGGCGCGTATTGACGCGCAGGGTCATGGGAGGATGGAGCGCCAGGTTCGCGACCACCGTCGGCCAATCCTGTGGCCAATCCCGTTGCAAACGGGCCAGCCACCAGCCCTGCAAATTGCTGCTGGCAATAGGATCGGCGGCGACCCGTGCCGTCAGTTCAGCCTTGCGCCGCAGAAAATTGCGCAGCACCGCATTGGCCAGACCGCGAGCGCGGGGCGCAATTCGGGCAACAGTCTCAACCGCCTCGTTGACCGCCGCATGCGGCGGCGTCGGGCTGGCGTCCAGTTCGTAGAGGCCCACCAGCAAAGGACCCAGCAGATCCGGGGGATCCAGATCGCGATTAATCAATTGATTCAGGAAAAAGCGCAGACGCCCCGCCCGCCGAAGGGTGCCATAGGCCAGGTCTTGCGTTGCGGCCCGCTCACGCCCCGGAGGCAAGGCCTCCATCACCTCCGACAGGCTGCGGCCCTCCTGCAGGACGGCAACAACAACCTCAGCGGCGCGATAGCGCGGAGTAGCCATGCGTCAGTTCCATTCGTTGTCCGCCTCAGACCAATACGCTACCGACCGCCAAGGATCGACCGGCCAGAAAGGCGGCAGCCGGAAGGCGCTTACCACCGGCGGCCTGGACCTCCAGGAGCCGCAGGCTGCCTGCCGCACAGGCCACCTCGATCCCCTCGCTGTCCGTTCGCATGACCGTCCCCGGCGGTGCTGCACCGATATCGCTCGCCCCACCCTCAGCCCGCCAGACCTTGAAGGGCTGCCCATCCAACAAGGTCCAGGCCCCCGGCGCCGG
>VGVU01000188.1 GCA_016873905.1 Betaproteobacteria bacterium
TCATGCCTTACTACCTCTACAAGATCGGCACCCTCAACATCCTCACCAAGATGGGCGAGAACGCCGACTTCAAGGCGGCGCGCGTCGAGGCCAACGAGATGCGCAAGTCCCTCGCGCCGGGCGAGAAGATCAAGATCATGTTTGCCGCCAACGAACTCGCTGCTGAAGAACTGCTCTCCACCCCGCGCGATCTGGATCACACCCTGGCCGGAGACGACTACTGATCCGGTATGTCGGGCTATAACGAAGAGGCCTACCAGCAGGCCCGCGAATCGGTCATTGATCACCCCTGCCCGTTCGAGCGCGCCCTGTTAAAAGGTTGTGTCCACTGCCATCTGGCCCGCAAACGCCTGCTCGCCGAACGCGAATTGATGACCTGCACGGAGGCCAACGCCAGCACACGCTGTCGACATTTTCTTGAGGCCGTTCACCACAATGCCCGCTTTGCCCTCCACATGGACGCCAACCAACCTTGGCCCTTCGGCAAGGAGATCCGCGCCCAGTGTGGCGGAGTGCTAGGTCTCATTGACGCCTTGAATGCCGCCGAGACCGATGTGGCAAACTTGCTCGCCACCGCCCTGGCGGACGCCAAAGCGCTGACGGATCTTCCCTGGTCAGCCATCATGCGCAGCGTCGTTCACTACGAGCCGCGTCCGCGTAACAGCAAGGATCGCTAAACCGTTCGTCCGGCCCCCTTTGCAACCGCCCCCTTGCCCGAACCCGCAGAAGCGTGGATAATCGTCCCCTTTCCAATGGATTCATCCGGAGCTTGCAATGAAAGCTGGCACTCACCCGAACTACAAAGAAATCACCGTGACCTGCGGCTGCGGTAGCGTTTTCACGACCCGCTCAACCCTGGGCAAGCCTCTCAACATCGAAGTGTGCGCGGCCTGCCACCCGTTCTACACCGGCAAGCAGAAGATCGTCGACACGGCAGGACGCGTTGAGCGCTTCCGCCAGAAGTACGCCAGCAGCAAGAAGTAATAACCGGGCAAAACCGCCCCCAACGGTACGGCAGACCCTGCTGAAACGAGGCGGTAGTTGCCAATTCGGTCCAAATGAGGCAGCCTCTGGCTGCCTTTTTTGTTTTCAGCCCATCCACCTGAACTCATGCAAACCACGCCACTGCACCAGCACCTCATTCTCGGCCTGCTGCTGGCATTGTGGATCGCGTTTGGCCTGACCGGTCGGAGCGTGTGGTGGGATGGCGAGGCCGCCGCACTGGGTCAGATCCAGTCGCTGGTCTCAGGCGAGCCCGGTGCGCCCTATTTTCTGGCCAATGGTTTGGCTGAACTCACGCAGCGATTGAGTGCCAATTGGCTGTCGTTTGCCGATGGAAGCCGCATCGCCAGCGGCATCCTGACGGCCCTGGCCCTGCTCGGAACGGCGCTCGCCGCCGGTCAATTGTTGGGCCCGGGACACGCCATTGCGGCAGCACTCGCCCTGATGGGCGCCTTCGGCCTCATGATGCGTGCCCACGCCCAGGTCCCGGAACTTGGCCTGATGGCGGCCTACGCCGGGCTACTTTATGGCATCGGACTGGCGCGCCAGTCGCCCCTTGGCGGCCTCTGGATCGG
>VGVU01000189.1 GCA_016873905.1 Betaproteobacteria bacterium
GGCCTGCCCAGCAGATCCAGATACTGTTTGGGCAAGGCATGGCCCATGCGGCTGCCGCTGCCAGCGGCGGGGATTAGCGCATGAAATTGTGGCATTGCGCAGGCCATTGCATCCGTCGGGAACGGTCAGATCTGATGAGAGGCCATCCCGTCGGCCAGTTTCGGCTCGAACCAGGTGGACTTTGGCGGCATGACCTGGTTGGCATCAGCCACCGCCATCAGATGCTCCATGTGGGTAGGATGCAGGGCAAAGGCCAGCGCCATCTCGCCCGAATCCACCCGCTTTTCCAGCTCGGCGAGACCGCGAATGCCGCCGACAAAGTCGATGCGCTTGTCGCGGCGTGGATCGCTAATGCCGAGGACCGGCGCGATCAGATAATTCTGCAACAGGCTGACATCCAGCCGCTCGACCGGATCGGTCGGCACCAGGCTGGGATGGATGTGCAGGCGCCGCCAGCGACCTCCCATGTAGAGGCCAAACTCGCGCGGCTGGGCCGGTTTGACCGGGCCATCGGCCTCCTCGACGGTAAAGTTGGCGGCGATCCGGCTCAAGAAATCAGCCTCGCTCAGGCCGTTCAGGTCCTTGATCACGCGGTTGTAATCGAGAATCTGCATCTGGTGGTCAGGAAAGATCACCGAAAGGAAATAGTTGTATGCCTCGCGGCCATCGTGCTGCGGATTGGCGGCCTTGCGGCTGGCACAAATACGGCTGGCAGACGCCGAGCGGTGATGGCCATCCGCGATATAGAGTGCCGGCAAGGCATCAAACAGGGCCGTCAGGCGTGCCACGCTCGCCGCATCACGAATCACCCACAGGCTATGCCGTACGCCGGTCTCGGCCGTTGCATCGGCATCTGGCGCGGCTTGGGTCGCGGCGTTAAGAAGGGCATCAATCTCGGGGGCGTTCGGGTAGGCGAGCAGGACCGGGCCGGTCTGCGCATTCAGGGCCTCGATCTGGCGGACACGATCGTCTTCCTTGTCCGGGCGGGTGAACTCGTGCTTACGGATCCGGTTGGTGTCGTAATCGGCCACCGAGGCGGCGGCCACGATGCCGGTCTGGACATGGTTGCCCATGATCAGGCGATAGGCGTAGTAGCACGGCACATCGTCCGGAACCAGGATCCCGGCCGCAATCATCGCCTGCAGGTTTTCAGCGCCCTTGGCATAGACGGCCGGTGCATAGGGGTCGGTATCGGCTGGCAGGTCAATCTCCGGCTTGGAGATATGCAGAAAACTGTAGGGCCGGTCGGCGGCCAGCGCGCGGGCCTCTTCAGTATTCAAGACATCGTAGGGAGGCGCCACAACTTCGGGCGCGCGGCCAGTTGCGGGACGCAGGGCGGGGAACGGACGAACCAGGGTCATTTGAGATTCTCGAGCAGGAAATGAGTGAGGAGCTGAATGAAGCGCAGAATGAAGCACCGCGGGGGCAGTTTCGAATGCCCCGCATTCTAACCGCAAGCGGCCATCCTCGCGGCAGGATCCCCTGTCACCGTGGCCGGGTGTACAGCAACCGACGGCGCGCAAAGAGGGCACCACAAAAGGCACGACATTGTCGCTCGGCACATCCACGGA
>VGVU01000190.1 GCA_016873905.1 Betaproteobacteria bacterium
GGCGACAGAGCGCGCCAGACGGGCAAAGTCGGCCGCGCGACCACACTTGGTCTTGATCTTCTCCACGATCTGGCTGGCCAGCGCAATGTCCTTCACCTGCGTTGCCACCACACCAAACAGGGCATAGAGCGGCTCGGTGGTCGAGATTTCCTTCAGGGCGCCGGCGAGGATCTTGCCGGATTGAACGATGTCACCCGTCACGATCAGCGTCCCCAGGCCCACGGCAACCTTCTCGTCCGCGTTCATGGCGAAATCGGCACCCTGTTGCAGGGCATCTGCGGCCTTGTCATCAATGCCCAAGGCCTTGTAGCCAATCGCACAGGCCACAAAATCACCGGTAAACATGGCCCCACCGGCCACCTCGTCAAGCACCGCCTTGGCGCCCGGATCCGCCGCAAAGGCCGGCTGCGCAAACACCGTCTGAGCAAATCCCGCATCGGCCGGTTCATCAAAGGCCTCGCGGGCCAAGGTGTATAGATCCTGCGCGGTAGTGCACGCAGCCAGACGCGGTTCAAGGTTTGCACGGGTTGCCATAATCAGAACTCCAAACGGAAACGGTAAATGCTGAACTTTAACGATATTTTTCCAACTGCGCGCAAGGGCTTTTTTATCGCGCGATAAATATCCTCAAGGAGCAAGCCCATGGAAAAGGCCCGAGAGGCCAAAGAGGACCACCGTCATCCCGGCCAACAACCGCACCCGAGGCCGGTTGAAAAGCTGCCGCACCCGCACCGCCGCCCAGCCCATAGCCAACAGGTTGGGTAAGGTCCCCAGACCGAACAGGGCCATGATCAAGGCCCCGTTGCCGGCACTGCCGCTGGCCAAGGCCGTGATCAGCAGGCTATAGACCAGACCACACGGCAGCCATCCCCACAGGGCGCCGGCCAGCACCGCCTGGGCCGGACTCCGGATCGGAAGCAGACGACCCAGCCAGGGCTGCACACGCTGCCAGAGCCGTGCCCCGGCGTGCTCGATCCGTGTCACGCTCTGGTTCAGCCCAGCCAGATACAGGCCGACCAGGATCAGCATCACCTGGGCCAGCACATACAAGATCCGCTGCACGGGCAACAGGTCATCGGCCAGGAAGGCCGCCGAGCCGATCAATCCCGCCAAGGCGCCGGCCAGGGCATAGCTGGCGATGCGACCGAGGTTGTAGCCGAGGAGAATTCCCGTGCGCTGCGGCGCTCCACCCTGCAAGGCCGTCGCCGCCACGATGCCGCCACACATGCCCACACAATGCACGCCGCCCATCAAACCCGCCAGGAGGGCCATGAGCAGGGTTTCATTCATGGCGACTAGATCTCAGCGCTGTGAAAGATCGCGCGATACCCCATATAGGTCGCTGCCATCAGGAGGGGAAGGAAAAGCATGAAACCAATCCCGTAGGGAATGATGATGGCGAGCAGCCACCCGCCCCCCAACAACAGTGCGAAAAGCAGCATCGACAAGGCATTGGTCAACACGGTCCACAAGCTCCACCACAGGGCGCGGCCGGCCGAAAAGTCATCAAACAGGATCAGTGCCGGCGCAAACCAGGAGGCCATGGACACCGGCAGGATAATGAGCAA